>DAOLYC010000068.1:0-9187 GCA_035425605.1 Ferruginibacter sp. | reverse complement strand
AAAAATATATAAATTAGCTTAATCATTTCCTGATTTTAAAAAACACTACAAATTTTTAATTTTTAATTTTTAATTCTGTACCATACCTTTGCCTATGGCAACAATAAACAACCCCACAGCTAAAAGCAAATCTGCAAAATTTTACGGCGAAGGATTAACATTTGATGACGTTTTACTCATGCCTGCTTATTCGCAGATATTACCTCGTGAGGTAAGCATCAATACAAAACTTACAAAAAACATTACACTTAATGTTCCCTTATTAAGCGCTGCAATGGATACAGTTACCGAAGCAGCCCTGGCCATTGCATTGGCACGGGAAGGAGGTTTGGGTATTTTACATAAAAATATGAGCATTGAGCAGCAGGCCGACCAGGTTCGTAAAGTAAAACGAAGTGAAAGCGGTATGATCATTGACCCGGTAACTCTTAAACCAGATGCTACAATCGGCGAAGCCTTACGCATCATGAAAGAAAATAAAATTGGCGGCATCCCCATTGTAGATACAGCACATAAATTAGTAGGCATACTCACCAACCGTGATCTTAGGTTTGAAACAAGTTATACGGATAAAGTGAGCTCCATAATGACAAAAGAAAATCTTATCACCGCCCCCGAAGGCACCGATTTAAAAAAGGCTGAACTCATCTTTAAAAAAAATAAAATAGAGAAATTACCCGTAGTAAATAAGAACGGAATTTTGATTGGACTTATCACCTTTAGCGATATTTTAAAATTAAAATCGCACCCACATGCAGTAAAAGATTCGTTTGGAAGATTGTTGGTAGGCGCAGGTGTTGGCATTACAAGCGATATTATGCAAAGAGTGGAAGCCTTGTACAAAGTTGGTGTTGATGTAATTTGTTTAGACAGTGCACATGGTCATACTAAAGGTGTAATGGACGCTCTAAAAAAAATTAAGAAAACTTATAAAGATCTTCAGATAATTGCCGGTAATGTGGGTACAGGTGCTGGCGCAAAAGCTTTAGCCGAAGCAGGTGCCGATGCAGTGAAAGTAGGGATAGGACCCGGTTCTATTTGTACAACCAGGATAGTTGCAGGAACAGGTGTACCGCAAATAACTGCTGTTATGGAAGCTGCAGCAGCATTAAAAAACCTGCGGACGGGCAAGGTTGGTAAAAATATAGGCATCATCAGCGATGGAGGTATAAGATATACCGGCGATATGGTAAAAGCGCTTGCCGCCGGAGCTAATTGTGTAATGATGGGAAATATTTTTGCTGGCACCGAAGAAAGCCCCGGCGATACAATCATTTACGAAGGCCGAAAATTTAAGCAATACCGGGGCATGGGTTCATTGGGCGCTATGGCACAGGGCAGCAGCGACAGGTATTTTCAGGACTTGCCTGCCGGACAGACGGGTGTAGAAGATGAAGTGAAAAAATTTGTACCGGAAGGCATAGAAGGCCGTGTTGCTTTTAAAGGAAATTTACGGGAAGTAGTACATCAGTTTACAGGAGGCTTACGGGCAGGTATGGGTTACTGTGGCGCTAAAGATATTGCCGAATTACAAAAAGCTGTTTTTGTAAAAATTACAAATGCAGGCATTAAGGAAAGTCATGCACATGATATTGCAATAACAAGGGAAGCGCCCAATTACAGTCCGCTGTAAATTTTAAGCAGTGATGTAATTAAGCCTGTTGTTATTTTTTTATTTACCCAATATTTGTTTTTCATAGCAGCACCGTTGTGTCGCATGAAACATCCCGATTTTCGGGACTCTTGTACAACTTACCTTTGTTCAACAATAAATTACAATGCAAAAATTAAAATACTTCTATCTCCTAATCTTACTTAATTTTTCATTTTTAATTTATAATGCAGCTTTTGCGCAAGACAGCTCACGCCTGCGTATATCCCTGCTTACCTGCACACCTGGCGATGAGTTATATTCTACTTTCGGACATAGCGCTTTTAGAGTAATAGATAGTAACAGTGTTACAGATATAGTTTATAACTACGGCACTTTTAATTTTGATGATGATGGGTTCTACTTAAAGTTTGTACGAGGAAAACTTTTGTACTATGTATCTACAGAATATTTTTCCGATTTTAAAGATTTATATCAAAGTACCAACCGGGGCATTACCGAACAGGCACTAAACTTATCTGGCCAGGAAAAAATAAATATCCGTAATTTTTTAAACGAAAATTTAAAGGAGGAAAATAAATTTTATAAATACGATTTCTTTTTTGACAATTGTACCACCCGGCTAAGAGATATCCTCAAAAAACAACACGACTCCACCTTTACCCAAACACTTGTAATGCCTGCAGGTAGCAGGTTTCGTCAGGCTATTCATCAATACCTGAACATGAACCAAAAATACTGGAGCAAGTTGGGCATTGATATATTACTTGGTGCACCCTGCGATGCTGTGATGACTAACGAACAAATGGATTTTTTACCCGATAACCTTATGAAAAGCCTGGATAGTAGTAAGCATCACGACATCTTATCATCGCAAAAATTATACAACTTACCTATTACTGAAAACAATAAAATCAGCTTTACACCTTTTATAGTCTTCACGCTATTGTTAATTTTTATTATCCTTATCAGCCTTACAAAAAATAAATTTGCCCAGGCTTTTTTACAGGGTTTTGATGGTTTGCTCTTTTTTATTACCGGTGTGTTGGGCTGTATTTTAATTTTTATGTGGACGGGTACCGATCACCAGATGTGTAAGAATAATTTTAATTTAATTTGGGCATGGCCTACACATATTATTATTGCATTTTTTGTAAGCAGCAAAAAAGAATGGGTAAAAAAATATTTTAAATTTACCACAGTTGCTTTAATGGCTGTTTTAATTAGCTGGTTTTTTTTACCTCAACAAATGAATAATGGTTTGCTGCCTGTTGTGTTGCTGCTGATTTACCGAAGTGCTAAAAAATCTTTACCAACATAATTGCATCTTTCGTATCTGCCTTTTGATTTAACGCTTTTAATAAAATTGAAACTTAAAACAATCATATATCAATCTTCAAAAATTTTTTACCGTACAATAGGTAATGGCAGGCTTGTTGTTTTAATTCATGGTTTTGCAGAGGATGGCGAAATATGGAAAAATCAAATAGAATTTTTACAACAGCATTTTACTTTGCTCATTCCCGATTTACCGGGTAGCGGCCAATCTTCAATGATTCAAGATATGAGTATTGATGGTATGGCCGAAGTGATAAAATATATTTTAGATAAAGAAAAAATGGAAGCTTGTACAATGCTTGGCCATAGCATGGGTGGTTATATTACACTTGCATTTGCCGAAAAATATTTAGACAATTTAGTTTCATTTGGCCTGGTACATTCAACTGCATTTGCTGATAGCGAAGAAAAAAAAACCAATCGTTTAAAATCTATTGTGTTTGTAAAAAAGAATGGCGCATTTGAATTTTTAAAAGCCGTTATTACCGACTTGTTTACAGAAAACTGGTATGTTAATAACAGCAAGTTTGTAAATGAGCTTATTGAAAAAAGCAGGAATTTTAAAGATGAAGCCATTATTGCCTATTACCAGGCCATGATTAACCGGCCCGATAGGACTAAAGTTCTTAAAACCACAAACAAGCCAGTACTATTTGTTATTGGCGAGCACGATAAAGCAGTACCATTTAAGCAAAGCTTGCAACAATGCCATTTGCCAGTACAATCAAGCATACAAATTTTACGAAACAGTGCACACATGGGAATGTGGGAAGAGGCTGGGAAACTAAACAGTATTTTAAAAGATTTTAGTTAATATAGTTAGTTGTTGTGACTCGTCCTATGTTGTTGGTCAGGCGACCAACAACGGCGGAGTAATTCAAGTGTTGTATATCTAAAGTTTTAATATTACTTTTACAGTCAACATTTAAAGCGTTAAGCTAAAATTTTAGAGAGGAGAAACTGCGAACTTCAAGTTATCTAAAATCATACGAGTCTCAAGGTTTAGAAATGACGCTCACGTCCAAGGTGTGGGTATCATTGTATATTGATACTTGTGGTTTCTTCACAGTAAACCTCCTCCTAGTAGTTTTAATGTCCCACGCTTTTTTATTTACTCACCAGTCGATAGGGACATAAGGCATTAAGTTATTTTATGAAACAGTCTTTAATTGCCCTGATCTTAGTATCATTTATTTTTCAAAGTTGCACTAAAACGCTTTATACTAGCAAACAAGTAGCCCAATCATTCCACACAAAAAAAGATGTAATAGCCAGGTATGGTTTACCTACTGAAAAGAAAACAGAAGGAAATATAACAGAATGGCTTTACGATATGGGTAGTGTATCAACTGGCGTTTCACGATCTGCTGGGACAGTTAATACAACTGTAAATACTACAAGTAGCGGCGCTACAGGATCAGCTTATGGAGGAGGTACAACATATACAAAGTTCAATAATTACAGGAGTTATATAAAGTTCATTTTTGATGAACGGGACAATGTAATGAATGTGGTTTGGCAAGGAGTTGATTTGTCTGTTAGGAAAAAGGCTCCGGGCAGAACGGTAGGGTTGATCGTTGGATCATTGGCTGCTGCAGCAGCGTTAAGTATTGGAATATTAGCATTAAGTGATGATTTGTAAAAATAGCGAGTATGAAAATATTTATACCGTTTACGCCTTCGCCTTTCGCCCTGGTTCGTGTAATCACGAACCAAAATTCTCCATGCCGTTGTTGGTCGCCGTTGTTGGTCGCCTGACCAACAACTTAACAATTTATTTTTTCAATCTCGAAAATGTGTAAGCATATTGAAATCTCCTTCCCTCCCACCTGTTTCATAAAATAAAGCGCTACTATAAAAATAATTTTCAGGTTGTTTACATAAATTCCATTTAGGTTGCAGAGGATTATTATGAATATAGTCGAGTTTTTGTATAAACACCTGCTCAGTATATAATTCCACACTCAATGAATTCCTTTCCCATACCTGTTGCTTCCTGTCAGCCGCTTTCACTTGCAATGAAGTTAATAAAGGGTCATTATTCATAAACATGAATTTAAGAATACTTCGAGCTGTGAATTTCATAAAATCTCTCTGAAAATTCGCCTTATTGATTCCATCGTTTATTTTCCATATAGCATGAAAATGATTGGGCATTATTACAAATGCATTCACTATTATTTGCTTATTTTGTACCCGATGTTGCATAGCTTCTATTAAAATCTGTTTATGTATATCTTTATTCAGAACAGGTAACCAATTAAGATTAGTTGCAGTAAAAAATTCGGTATGATGAGGATGAAGGTACATCAAAACAAAAGTAAATATTGTAAGTTATAAATTTTGGCAATGTACCGCTTAACCCTTTGTTGTTGGTTATGCAACCAACAACAGCAGAAGACTTTCCCTATGTTGTTGGTCAGGCGACCAACAACGGCATAGAGACCAACAACGGCAGAGAGTGACCAAAAACAGCAGAGGATTTATTCATTATTGCGTTTTGTTTAATAAGTATTATATTCACTAATATAAAACACTAATAAACATGCACATGAATATTAAAAAATTTGTATCAATAGTTATTTTAATTTTTGCTTTATTATTTAATTCGAAAGCACAAATTGCCTCAAGACTCGATATTGCGGATATCACTGTACCAATTCAAAGGGAAGATATAATTCCATTAACTGATTGTAATTCTGTGAGTTTGAATGGTTGCAATTATATTTACAATAATACTTTCACTCCTTTACCAATTTACTTTAATCCCTATACTTTTGCAAATTATACCAACCCGTTTAACTATGATTTTCTAGGAAATAGCTTAATCTCCGGATGGGATGTGGCACATGGTACTCCAACGGTTTATGATGGCATTAATTATAACGATCCTATACCCCCACCAAATGCATCGGGTTATTTTTTTGGTGCATCAGGGTTTGTTCTTTCCGCTGGTGGCTGGATCAGTGAAGGAGTAGTTCAAAAAATTCCCACTTTAACACCAAACAATACTTATACTTTGAGTCTTTACAAAATGCTTAAAAACTATACAGGTCATTCATTAGATCATTTTAAGATTGTTTTATTGCGATGCCAAGATTATATGAGTACTTTTTGGCCTATGAGCTATCAAATTCCTCCACTTCCAGCAATTTCACAAACCATTTATTGTGAAACTTCAATTCAAAATATTGAATGGAACCAGATTTTTATTAAATTTACATCTGATTATGCTTATGATATGATCTGGATATATCCAGAAGGAAATCATGATATACAAAATAAATTTGTAGGTATTTTTGTTTCATTTCCAGAGCTTATTAATGTAAGCAATTTTAATGCAGGCTCTGCCCCCAATCCCACCCCACCAAACTGTAATGTCACTATCGGGCCAACCACTCCAAACTGCGGCCCAACAGGCGCTGTGTATAAATGGTATGGCCCAAATAATCAAATTATTACGGCTCCTCAAAGTCAACAGATACAGGTAGATGCATCAGACCTTAATAATACAGGAGTTTGGACACTTGGTATGTTATTACCCAATGCAGTTAGTACTAATAATACTTGTAGTGAGCAACAGATAAACCAAGAACCAATGGTATTTTCACAAACAATAAATGTTCCATTTTGTCAGGGACAATGTACTACTCCTTTCATAAATCCAATTGGGCCTATTGATTATTATTATTTTTGGGAAAGCGAATGGATAGGAAAGCAACTTACCTCCAGCGCAACATCAGGTAATCAGTGGTATCGTAATAATGTAGCCATTCCTAATGCCGTTACATCAACATATAATGCTAAAGAAGCTGGAAATTACTATGTTAAAGTAGAAACTTGTACCTCAAATATAGTATCAATAATCGGCCATCCGTATTATGAGTCGCCTCCACAATTCGGGCAACATATCATACCTGTTGCTCAGTCTCCAGGTTATTACTGTCTTAATACTTCTGGTCCCATAAAGCTATTCAACCTCGGTTCGTCAGCAAATTATACATGGAATACAAATCCATATCCATGGATACCTTCCTCATTGACTATTAATCCATCAACATATAACATTCATTCCCCAAATGCATCTCTCACTGTTGGTAATATTGGGGGTACTTTTGATATTCAAGGAACCGCTAATTTAAGTGGTGAGGAAAAAATTTTAGATTATCATCTTTTACTTACGCCTCAAACTACTGGTGAAAGCCGGACTGTATGTGCAAATTCAATAAATTATTTCGGCGCCCCGGCCTACTATGGCACCTTACCTGGAAGCACAGGTTTTACGTATGAAACTTACGATTTCGGGCCGAATGGTACAATTGTTTCACCTGCATTATATGCTGGGTTTCAGGTCGTTACTATTCCAGGAAATTCTCCTTTGTCAAATAATTTTGGTGTACAATTTTCAGGAAACAGTTATTTTAAATTTGATGCCAACTATTTCTGGGGAGGTTGTTATAGCGAAACCCCATGGAATATAACAGTACTTACAGGATGTTTTGACGGAGGAAATAATTCCCTTAAACAATCCCCTACAACAATTTATCCCAACCCTGCAACAGATCAGTTAAGTTTCATTTCGTCAGATGCGATTAAAGAAGTAGAGATATTTAGCGTATTCAATAATCTAATCTTTAAGATCAAAGGAAATAATTCAAAAACCTTAACTTCAAATATTGCAAATTTACCTCCTGGTCTTTATAACTGTCGTATAACAACCATCAAGAATGTTGAAAACCAAAAACTCATAATAAAACGATAAAGCAAACAAGCTTTAATTTTTTTAAACGCTGTCTTCTACGAAAAGGCAGCGTTTTATCCTATTTTTAGGTCTTATAATTGCTTTCATAATTATGATAAAAAAAATTGTTTTCGCTTTTCTTCTCTTAATATTTTCCATACCAACTTTTGCAAATCATACAAAAGGCGGATGGATGTATTACGAATATCTTGGCCCCGGTTCAGCTACCAATACTGCTAAATACAGGATTACTTTAAAATTATATACTGCATGTGAATTAACCAGCGGTCAATTTGACCCTACTATAAACTTCACTATTTTCAACGGGTCAACAAACCAGATGCTATATAATATTCCGGTTACTTATACAAGCAATCCAAATATTGAGAATTGTAACTCACAAATATGCCACCCTTGTATCAATTTAATTCCTTCCATCTGTTATAAAATTATTACTTATGAACTTATAAGAGATTTATCTATTACTCAAGGAGGATATACTGTGGCTTATCAGCGATGTTGCAGGATTTCAGGAATTTTAAACATTCAAAATTCCAACAATGTAGGAGAAACCTGGACAGTAAAAATTCCAGGTACAGCAATCCCCGGAGCAGAAACTAATTCCAGCGCCAGGTTTTCTCAAAATGATACAGCAATTATATGCCACAACAACAGTTTTATATTTGATTTTAGTGCAACAGATATCAATAACGATTCATTAGTGTATAATTTTACACCAGCTTATGCAGGAGGAGCTTCAGGTAACCCTTCACCAAATCCTGCATCAACTCCTCCTTATTCATCTGTACCTTATGCATCATTCTACTCCGGGTCGCAACCAATGGGTAGTGCTGTAACCATTGATAGCAAAACAGGTATTGTATCGGGCATTGCACCCAATTCAGGTATTTATGTATTAACAGTAACTGTAAGTGAATACAGGAGAGGTACAAATATTAAAATTGCTGAAGTACGAAAATCCTTACATATTGAAGTAGCCGATTGCTCTTTAACTGAAGCCATTCTTGACCCACAATATATCAGTTGCGATGGGTTTACTTTAAATTTCTTTAATGGCAATAATAACAATATCCAGACTTTTGATTGGGATTTTGGCGATGGCTCAACTTCAACTCAAACAGCCCCAACACACACTTATGCCGATACAGGCATTTATATTTTAAAGCTAGCTGTAAACCGTGGCCTGCCTTGTTCCGATTCTACCACTGCCATCGTAAAAGTTTACCCAGGGTTTTTTCCTGGTTTTACTTCTGCCGGGCAATGTCAAAAAGTACCTGTTCAATTTACCGATTTAACTACAGCTACTTATGGCGTTTCGTCCAAATGGGCCTGGAATTTCGGTGATTTTGGTTCGCCAACCAACACATCAATCCTAAAAAATCCAACTCATATATATAACAGTACCGGCACTTACACAGTAAGTTTTATAGTAGAAACCGATAAAGGCTGTATTGATACACTGCAAAAAACAATTA
>DAOLYC010000067.1:0-9332 GCA_035425605.1 Ferruginibacter sp. | reverse complement strand
TAATAAGGAAACACTGATAAAAAACCCGATATACCAAAGCCTGCTCGGCTTCATCTCAATGGGGCGTATAATATCTTCGGTAACCTGGTGATAATCTTTATTACCATCTACCAGCGGTTCCCTTTGTTGCGATTCGTATTTCAGTAATGACATATTTTATTTCGCTTTTAGCCTTTAGCAGTTAGCTTATTTTTATTTACACTGTAACACATTTTTTTAATATCGTTGTGTTACTCACTTGTACTTTATTTAATTCAACTTTAAACCAAGCGGAGTAAACTTCAAAATCTTCGCTTATGTTTTCCTCTGTTGCCTACTCAACCGAGTTGGTACTAATTAATACTTTATGCTTCTTCTTCTTCCCCACCAATAGGCCTGTCGGTATTACGCACTTTAGCCAAATAATTTACATTAGGTAATACGTGTAAATGCTCCAATACATAAAACGCCCTGTGCTTTTGTTCTTCATGACGGATCTTATACACATCACTCATTTTATCATTTACATTACCAAAGCTGATGGCATGTGTTGGGCAAGCCTGCATACAGGCTGTTTTTACATTGCGAACCAGTTTTGGATCCTGTTGTTTTTTTGCTTCTAATTTTGAATCTTGTAAACGCTGTACACAGAAAGAGCATTTTTCCATCACACCTCTTGAACGTACTGTTACATCAGGGTTCAACACCATTCTTGTAAGGTCATCATTCATCTGCATAACAGATTCATCCATATAACCACCTAAAATTGGCTTTTGGTTATCGGGGAAACTATCTGCACCTGTAAAATCGAGCCAGTTAAAACGACGTACTTTAAAAGGACAGTTGTTAGCGCAATATCTTGTACCAATACAACGGTTATACACCATTTGGTTTAAACCTTCGCTGCTGTGGTTGGTTGCTGCTACCGGGCACACATTTTCGCAAGGTGCGTTGTCGCAATGCTGGCAAAGCATAGGTTGAAAAACCACATCGGGGTTTTCCATATCGCCTGTAAAATAGCGGTCAATACGAAGCCACTGCATATCATGAAAACGTTGCACCTGCATTTTACCAACTACACTAACATTATTTTCGGCGGTACATGCTATTACGCAAGCACTACATCCTGTACAGGTATTTAAATCAATACTCATACCCCATTTAATACCCGGTTTTTCAAAATTGGGGTAAATGGTTGCATCGTTAATAAAATCTTTGCTGCCCCCGGCTGTAATGCTTTCACGTTCTTTGGTTACTTCTTCCAAAAGCGCTTCGGGATTAGCATTGTAAGATTTTAAATTAGTTTCATGAATGATGGCACGGCCTTCGGTAAAACCATGTATTTGCGTTTGTGCTAACGGGTAAGTAGCTCCGGTTTTTTGTACCGTGGCAACCGAATGGTAAGTTATTGTACCATTGAACCCTATTAATGGGTAAACATTTTTTCCGGAACCGTTTGCCGATTTACCAATATTTTTAGCTGTATCTGCTTTGTTAGCGCTTTCTCTACCATAACCAACAGCCAAAGCAATTGTATTTTTATTCATCCCCGGCAACACTATTATTGGTAATTCAACCGATTTGCCATTTGCTGCTGTAACTTTTATAACCGGCTTTTCGGGATGTACTTCATAATTACTTTGCTGGCCGCCTTCCATGCTCATCACATCAATACCCACCAGGGCTTTAGCCATTGCAGGGCTAATCATTGCATAATTATCCCAGGTTACTTTGGTGAGAGGATCGGGCATTTCCTGAAGCCATGGATTATTAGCCTGGCTTCCGTTTCCTATTGAAACTTTTTCATAAAAGAAAATCTCTGTTTCGGCGCCTTTAACAGCAGCTAATGCAGCAGCGGCTTCACTAACTTTTCCAGCATTAAACGAAGCGCTACCAACAGGCATAGATGCAGGTTCTACCACACCATCCTGCAATGCTTTTTCATATAAATCAATACTGCCAAGTTTGGCATTCCAGTAGGTTTTAAAATATGTTTCGTAATCATTAACCATACTGCCTGCAGCTGCACTCCATTTAATTAATGATGTTTGAAAAGCCCTTGTTTTAAATAAAGGGTTGATGGTTGGTTGTATCAGGCTGTAATAACCTGTTTTGGGTTCTGCATCGCCCCAACTCTCCAGCCAGTGGTGTGCAGGAAGTATATATTTACAAAGCTCTGTTGTTTCGTCCATAGAAGCATTAAAAGACACTGCTGTAACTTTTGCAAAAGCATCTTTAAACTTTTTGCTGTCGCTATATGAATAAGCAGGATTAACACCATAAACCAACACAGCATTAACAACACCGCTATTCATATCATCAACCAATTTTACCATATCGGCATCAATACCACTTCTATAATTTGAAGTGATGGACCAGTTAATTGTTTTTCCGTTTGCGCCTATAGCATCGTTTATGGCATTAACTATTATCTGCACATTTACATCATTGCTACCGCAAACAACTAGCGCAGCGCCTTTATTAGCACTAAGTGCAGCAACGGCAGCATCAATTCCTTTAGCCAGTTTAGCATCGGCAATAGATGGCGCAGCAACCGCCATACCCAATTTAGCTGCAATGGCTAATGCTACTGCACCTGTTTCGGATGGTTTATGTGTAAACCTGTCATCTGCATTGCTGCCTGTAAGGCTTATCATACTTTCAAACTGAATATGCCTGTTTAGTTCAACTTTTTCGCCTGTTACTTTTCTGCCTTTTGAATATTGATTAGAAAATTCAACAGGGCTAAGCCAGGTGCCTAAAAAATCGGCACTAAGACTAACAATAACTTTAGCATTATCAAAATGGTAAGAAGGAATTGCTTTTTTGCCATAGCATGCCTCATTTGCCTGTAACATACCGCTATAACTTACCGCATCATATTGAACATGGCGGCTGCCGGGATGTTTTGCAATAAATTCATTTATCAATTGTAAAGTAGTAGGAGAGTTGATTGTGCCGGTAAGCAGGGCAATTGATTTGCCGGAAATATCGACCCCAACCATTTTATCAAATGCATCAAAACTGGTAACTTCCTTAAACGAATTACCATCTTTTTGCATGGGGTAACGAAGCCGGGTATTATCATACAGGTCTAATACAGAAGCCTGTGCCTGTGCGTTAGTTCCCCCGTTGGTGATTGTTGATAATTCGTTTCCTTCTATTTTTATTGGCCTTCCATCCCTTTGTTTAACAACAACCGAAAGTGTATCTCCTGCATTTACATAAGTAGATGCAAAATAATTTGCAACACCAGGAGTTTCGTTATCGGGTTTATTTAAATAAGGTATTGCTTTATGAACAGGAACTTCGCAACTGGCAGCTATGGCTGCTGCTGCTGTACTAAAGCCAAGATATTTAAGAAAATCCCTACGTGGAGTTTTGGCATCTAAAATACCTTTATCATCAAGGTCTGCCAGGGGCAGTTCTTCTTTAAATTCATTTTTGGTAGATTCCTGAAAGTTTTCAGTATAATTCAGTTCTCCAAAACTTTGCCAGTATTTTTTCTTCATAATATGATAATGTGCTAACTAATATGTTAGTGTGCTAATTTTTTAATAATGACATTTCTGACATTCGGTTCCTCCAATACTTTCTACAGTTACGCTATCCATTTTATGATTTTTCAGGTCGTTATGGAATTTTTCGTAAATACTGTAAAATTTATTTCCGGTTGCATTGTCTTTGTTGTAAAAATCAACTTTTGTTTGCCTGTGGCAATTGATACACCAACCCATGCTTAAAGGTGCAAATTGATGTACTTCGGGCATTTCCTGTATGTTGCCATGGCAGGTTTGGCATTGTTGTTTACCAACTTTAACATGCTGACTATGGTTAAAGTAAACATGGTCGGGCAGGTTGTGGATTTTTATCCATTCAATTGGTTTTGCGCCATCAGGTACACCATCATTATCTGTGTCGGGGTTATAAGATTTTGTGCTGCTGTTCCAGCCTGCATAAGCATATAGTTTTTGTATTTCGGCAGTACCATCTACCTTGGTTCCGTTTTCTCTAACCAACTCATCGAGGCCTTCGTATTTATCAATAGCTTTATGGCAGTTCATACAAACATTAACAGATGGAATGCTTGCCTGCTTACTATCTTGTGCGCCACCATGGCAATACAAACAACTAATTTGGTTTGTGCCTGCATGAACTTTATGTGAGTAAAAAATGGGTTGTTGTGGCTGGTAATCTTGCTGGCGGCCCAGGCCAATAGCTGCATTAATGGTATAAAACCCGCCTACTGTAAATAATACCAGTATGGCTAACATGATGTAGGTTTTGTTTTTATATACAGGAACCGGTTCTGGCCTGATAACACCTTCTTTTTCATCGGAAAGTTTACGGAGATTACTGTTTACCTGAAGTAATACAAATGCAATAAGCGCCAATACCATTGTTAATATTCCAAAAATCAACGAATCGTTTGAACTGCTTTCGCCTCCTGTAGTAGTAGGTGCAGCAACCGGTGGCGCCCAATCGTCAACATACTTAAGTATTGCATCAACATCTTCTTTTTTTAGTTGATTATGAAATGCAGTCATTTGGGTTTTGTTGTGATCGTTAAAGAGCTTCACAGCATAAGCGTCGCCGCTTGCAATAACGTCGGCCGAATTAGCTATCCAGCGATAAACCCAATCACCTGCAGGCACCCTGTCCTTCCAACCTTTTAAAGCAGGCCCGGTAAAGTCTTTATCAACCTTATGGCAGGCTGCACAATTGGCTTTAAAAAGTGCTTCGCCATCTGCAGCATAAGACTGCAAATTTATTGACAGCAAAACAACTAATATTATACTTGTAAATGTTCTGTTAAAGATTTTTCGATAGCGACTCATACAGTTAATTCGGGGCTAATGTGGAAAAATGTCCTGTTATGTTGCAAAAATAAGGTAGGATACTGACAATATATCAACATTTTAAAAAAAAATTTTCCTTTATCCAGTATGGATTTCAGCCCATTGCATGGTTTTTTATATTTCGATTGTCATGTATTTGTAAACAATTTTTATCCTGAAAAATTTATTCTTTGGCTGGATTAAATCACAAAATTTTAGTCCACTTTTGCCGCATGTTTAATAAACTTAAAGCCCGTTGGAAAGTAAATACTGTAAGCCTGGTATTGGTTATTACCACGTTTGCACTTGGCGGCAGTCTTTGTGGTTATGCCGGTCGTAAACTTTTATTGTTAACAGGATTAGAAAGAGGTTTCATTTGGATACTCCTATATATCTTACTTGTTACAATTTTATGGCCTGTTTGTGTTTTGCTTATCAGTATCCCGTTAGGTCAATTTACTTTTTTTAAAAATTATATTGTCAAAATTGGAAAGAGGATAGCCAGAAAGAAAAATATAGATAAAAGCACAACAATAAAGCTGGCAGTTTTTGCCAGTGGCGCCGGCAGTAATGCAGAAAAGATAATAGCCGCATCCAAAAATGGTTTACAAGCTAAATATTATAATTCAATTAAGGATGTAATACAAAATGAAAAAGACAGCCTTAACTGGGAGGTTGCTTTAATTGTTTGCAATAAAGCCAATGCAGGCGTTATACAAATTGCAATGGATAACAATATTCCGGTTTTGGTTATAGAAAAGGAACGTTTTATAAAAGCTGATAATTATTTGCCTGAGTTAAAAAAGCACAACATTGACTTTATTGTGCTGGCAGGTTTTTTATGGAAAATACCGGAGGCTTTAATAATGGCGTATCAAAAAAAAATCATCAATATACATCCTGCACTATTACCAAAATACGGTGGTGCTGGAATGTATGGCAGTAAAGTACATGAAAAAGTAATTGCAGCTCATGAAAAAGAAAGTGGTATAACCATACACTATGTAGATGAACTGTATGATCATGGTGAAATAATTTTTCAGGCAGTATGCACAATTAATGATACAGATACTGCAGAAACACTAGCACAAAAAATACATGCACTTGAACATACACATTACCCCGTTGTAATTAATAGTCTTTTACAAAAGCAAAATGATAGTTAAATAAGGTATTGCATTATTGCATAAACATTATTTTTACTGCTTATAATTTTTATTATTTGCGTTTATTTATTAAGATATTTTTATTTACACTGTTTTTATTTATTACAGCAGGGAATTTGATGGCCCAGGTTACAGTATCAGGCACAGTGTATGATGCGTCTAAAAAAAATTATGTTGAAAATGTATTGGTGCAAAGCTCCAACGGAAAATTCAGCATATCCGATACTTTGGGTAATTACAACATCAGGGTTACAGAAAACGATTCGCTTGTATTTATATACCAGGATAAGCCCACTCAAAAATTTGCAGTGGCACAAATACCCGACCTGCAGCATTTTGATATTTCGTTACACATAAAAGTTAAAAGCAAATACAATACATTAAAGGAAGTGGTGGTTGTAACCAAATCGTACCAGCAAGACTCTGCTGAAAACAGGGAACTATATGCCGATTTTTATAACTTCCGTAAACCTACTTTACGAACCAACATATCGCCTGATGGCGCTGTAGGAGCCGACCTTGATGAAATCATTAACCTTTTCCGGTTTAAAAGAAACAGACGCTTACAGGCATTTAGAAACAGGCTTGAACAACAGGAACAGGACAAATATGTAGCCTGGCGATTTAATAAAAAATTTGTAGGACGTATAACACAATTAAAAGGTACAGACCTGGATAGTTTTATGGTTCGGTATTTACCTACATACGAATTTACAATATCCGCCGATGAAGTTACATTTAACAGGTATATCTTAAATGCTTCTTATGCTTTTAGGTTTCAGGTATTAAAACAGGTCAATCCAATTCAGCAGGGCAAAGAAGAAAATTAAATGCTTTTTGTGCGTTCATGTGATATAGATATCTTGTAATCTTACTATATTTATTTTACCATTAACTGTTTAATTTGCATGAAGTTTTTTGTCATGTTCTTACTTGCTCTAAATTTTATTTATGAACCAACTGCATAATGAACTAAAAAAAGAATTTCAGATAGAGAGGATGATCCTTTTTAGCGATGCAGTATTTGCCATTGCTATTACTTTGCTTATCATTGAAATAAAAGTTCCGGAACTTGACAAATCAAGCGTTTCAGATAAATTGCTTGGCCAGGAACTGGCACATCTAATACCAAGATTTGCTGGTTTCATCATCAGTTTTTTAATCATCGGCTTATATTGGACAGTACACCATAGAATATTTGCTTATGTTGATCATTATAACAGCAAACTGTTATGGCTTAATTTATTTTTTCTTTTCAGTATTGTATTAATGGCTTTCAGTTCGGGGTTTTATGGAGAATATGCCAATCGGATAGACCTCTTATACCCTTATGGATTTTACTGCTTTAATGTTTGCATTACCGGGGTTTTAAACTTTTTGCTCTGGCGGTATATTAGCAGTAAAAAAAGTGGAATATCCAATCAGCACATCACAACCGAAAGAAGAAACTATGGAAGTTTCAGATCGCTGGTTGTTCCTTTTGCATTCTTCATTTCTTTTATTGTATGTTTTTGGAACCCCTTTATAAGCAGGTATATGCCCATACTTATTCCAATTATGATGAGAATTGCAAAAACTTATTACAAGAAAAAAGACCCAACACTTAAATACTAAAACATGGAAAACAACCAGCTTACCCTTGGCATAGGCACCCGTTTACAGCATACACAATTTGGCCCTGGAGTAATTGTTGCTGTTAAATATGCAACCTATCTTATTTCATTTATCCATCACGGTGTAAAGGAAATTGATAAAACAGATAACAATCTTGATGAAATAATTGCTGAAAATGTTTCGGCAGAAGTTGAAACAGTTTCTGAAGTTGAAAAATCTTTATTAAAAATATTAAGGCAATGGGGCGATGTTACAGAAATTGTTTCGCTTGGCGATAAATGGATTGGCGGCACCATGAGCCTGCAGACTTTGGATAAATCATTAAAACCAAAAGATATCCCAATTGAAGATTTCTTTCATAAAATAGTAATGCTTCGTGACAGGTTGCGTGTGCTGGAGCAAAATATTAACAGCCATAAAAAATTAACCGACGAAGAAAAAGTAAACATACAGCAATACATTACCCGTTGTTATGGCTCATTAACCACTTTCAATGTTTTCTTTAAAAATAAAGAGCACTGGTTTGTAGGAGATAAGGCAGATAAATAAGGTTAATTTGTTTGCATAAATAAATTTTAATGCTTATTTTTTCTACCCTAAAACAACATCTCAATATGAAAAAATTTTTTCCTACCAGACTGGCCGAAATTATTTATGCATTAATTATTGGTTATTTTGGCGCCTTTCACTTAAAATACGGTGTTTCTATAAAAGGAGTACCAGAGTATTTCCCGGGCAACGAAACCATTTGGGTTTATTTAGTAGGTATATGTTTTGGCCTTGCTGCCATTGCTATTATCATCAATAAATTTAAAACACTGGCTTGTTATTTATTAGCTGCTATGTTTTTAGTATTTATACTTACTATGCATGTACCACAGGTTATGAGAGACGGGAATTTATATCAATTACTAAAAGATGCAGGCCTGGCTATGGCCGCCATCATGATAGGGAACAACAGCAAAAAATAAATGACAGACGCCTTTGCATATTTTATGCAAAGGCGTTTTATTTTGATGGTGCTAATTAGGAATGACTATTTAAACTGTTTTCTTTTTAATCTTATTTTTAAAACTTAGATAGTCTAAAAAATAAATAACCCTTACCGACAGGCTGTTAAACTGGTTTCCATTAATAGTATTACTCAAATTTTTTGAGTAATTTTTTTCAAACTGCCGGTTAAAATCTTCACCAATATCTTTCCATACAATACTAAAAAAACTTCCTTGAGCAAACTGCCAGTTAAAAACCATATCTACACTTAAGTAATTATAATTCTGGTTTACGTTTTGTGTAAATGGCGTTGTAGGTGTTTGTAATTTTCCATACGCATCAAGTTCATAAAACTGTATGGGCTTAACCTTGCTCCAGTAATGCCTGGCTCGTAAAGTAATTCCCATACGGTTTGTAAAATTGTATTTGAAATTTATTATATTTTCAACACTGTTTACATTTCTTCTGGAAAAAATAACTGTGTCTCTATTTACACCAATATTAGCCGACCAGCCCGATTGGTTTTTACTGCTAAATACGTCTATTGAATTATCAATAGAAAATTTACTATTGAAGCGTATTTTACCGGTAAAAGTATATTCCAGGTTCTTTCTGTTAAACACGCCGCCGGAGCCGGCATATAAACTTCCGCTCCAGGAAAGTTTTTTAGCCGAGTTGCTTTCCCACCAAAGATTTACGTTAATACGGCCTTTATCCTTAAAAACCCTG
Source organism: Ferruginibacter sp. (assembly GCA_035425605.1). Lineage (GTDB taxonomy): Bacteria > Bacteroidota > Bacteroidia > Chitinophagales > Chitinophagaceae > Ferruginibacter. The sequence goes on along the minus strand of DAOLYC010000067.1, from coordinate 13 downwards.
CCATAATATCTGG
>DAOLYC010000066.1:0-9477 GCA_035425605.1 Ferruginibacter sp. | reverse complement strand
TATTTAGCCAATAAACATTTTATTTTAATGCACTTATATAACTATTTACCTAAAGAAATAATTATATAAGTGGCGTGGCCGAATTATTTTTATAGTATTCAATTTTTGATTGAAACATTACTGCCATCCGTTCGCCCTGCCATTTGGCCCTGTCGTTTTTTTTACCAGCAAATAGTTCATCGGCGGTTTCATAAAACAATTTAAGCCAGCGATCAAAATGTTCTTTTTCTACAGGCAGCCGGGCATGTGGTAAAAAAGGACTACCATAATAGGTATGTTCTTCCAGCAAAACAGTTTGCCAAAAACGATACATTTTTTCAAGATGTGCAGGCCACCTGTCTTGTATCTTTTCATTAAAAATATGGCCAATCAGTTCATCTTGCCTTACCTTATTGTAAAAATTGTTAACCAGTAACTTTATATCATCAAGTGTTTCAATATCTTTTTTCATTTTTAAATACTAAATGCTGAAGTTTGATATGCTGTAAAAAATTGCCCAGCCTAAAAAAGCTATCAATAATATCCATAGCCAGCTTGGAATACTTTGTGGTGTTTCGCTTCCGGTTATAATAAATTTTTTCTGATTTCCTTTATCATAAGCGTTAATCATTATTGGAAGTACACCATCAATCACTTCATTATCCTGCAAACCTTCTACTGCAATGGCTGGCCCGTTGCGTACAAAGAATTTTATCTTTCTTATTCCCTCCCTGCCGGTTGGAGATTTACTTACAATTTTCAAAGTGTGTTCTCCATCTGTTAATTTCCGGGTATCCAGTTCAAACTGAACCGGTGTGGTTAGTTCTGCAATGGGTTGTTGGTCGTCATCAACAAATAAAAAAACCTTGCTTTTTTCTACACTCATGTTAGTTAAAATTTAAAATACTGTTTTTAATATGGCCGCTGTTTTTTTCTCCGGGCCTGATTAAGAATTTAACCGAATAAAATAAAGTAACCAATGTAATGATGGATATTATTGTAACAATTAACCAATCCCAATTGCTTTGCGGCCCAGCGCCATGCGTAATACCACGGGTAATAGCAGGTTGTTGTTTTTCACAAACAGGACAAGCCTGTACCATTTCTATAATTGTTAAAAACAATACAGTAACTACATATTTCTTTTTCATAATTATTTATTTGCGGTTAGCTTAATAAAGTCATAAATCTTTTTCACTTCATCAAGTGTAACCGGTTTAGCATTATTTCCCCAGCTTGATCTTTCATGATTGATGATGGATGTTACGTCTTCGGCAGATAAATTATTATCAAGCCCTACAGCATTCATCACTGCATAATCTGCCCTGGCATCGTAGCCTTTCATGATGATGTTAATATATAATTCCAGGTCATCGCCATTTACAATTGGGCTGCCTTTTAATGGAGGAAATGCTCCTTTTAACCCTTCACCATTGGGTTGATGACAAGCCTGGCAGTTTGCAGCATACAATACATTACCATCGGGCAAGCCTCCTTTATCTTTTGCTGCTGCTGCTTTTACTTCTTTTTTATATAAAAATCCCGGTGTTTGTTTTCCATCGGGCAATGCCGTTTGTTTTAAACTTTGGAGATAAGCAACCAGTTGCAATGCTTCTTTACTGGCTACAATTTTACCGGTAATGCCTTTGCGATATTTATCGGGCACAATTACTTCTGTTTCGTTTTTTGATACAGAGTCTTTTATTTTAAACAGCCAGGGATAAGCAGGCATGATGGATTGTTCCACCACAGCTCTTGGTTGGTAAAGATGCAAAAGATTCCATGCTTCGCTTGGTTGTCGGCTGCCAATATTGGTCAGGTCGGGGCCGGTACGCTCCGAACCCATGAGTGTTGCCGTATTGCGCCATACATCAAGGCGTTTATTATCGGCATAATCTGCAGCTATGCTGGGCCTGCTGCCCCACATCCTGTCCATATCTACATTACGTACCTGTTGTGTGTGGCAGGCCACACATCCGTTTGCAATAAAAATATTCTTACCGGCAATAGCATCGGCGCTCAATGGAACAGCATTGGGCAACGGTGCATTATTTTTTTGGTTATTGATAGCGGGTAATATGGCCACAACTATTGTTAATCCTGCAAAAAGTAAGAATGCAGAACGGAATAATTTTTTATGATTATCAAAAAAATTCATTTTAACTTATTTTATTTGTTACTGCATCTTGTTCTAAAAGTTCCTTTGCTTTTAATATTTCCGGTACTGTATCCGGAATAATTATATCATCTTTTTTACTTACCATAATATAAAAGTTATAGGCAAAAACGATATGTGAAATCCACATTAAAGTACCACCAATGGCACGCCATAGCCAGTAAGGAGCCATCATTTGTACACTATCAATAAATGGTTTTCCATCAATCCACATCATACCTTTTATTGTAGCGCCAATCATCAAAGGCATTGTATAAAATAGCAGGCCTATCAATGCCAGCCAAAAATGTGCGCCCACTGTAATTTGTGGAGGTTCTTTGCCGGTAAGCCTGGGTACTATCGTATAAATAAATGCCCATAGCATAAAACTGATGATGCCATACATGGTAAGATGTGAATGCGCTACGGTAAAATCGGTAAAATGCCATACCAGGTTGGTAAACCTGAATGCTTCGGCTGTACCCTGCAATGATCCTGTAAAATAAAAGATGATGCCTATTAAATAAAAAGGAAGGGTATAACTGCTGGATAGTTTGTGCCAGGCTCCTTTAAACGTCATCAAAAAGTTTGTCGTTCCTGCAACTACTGGAATAACCATACCAACACTTCCTACAATGGCAACAGTTTGCAACCACCAGGGTATTGCACTAAAAATAAAGTGATGAGAGCCAATCAATGTGTAAAAAAGAATCTGTGTCCAAAATGCCAGAATACCCAGGCTGTATGAATAAATTGGTTTATTTAGCTGTTGTGGTAAAAAATAATACATAAGCCCCAGACTAAAAAGCATAAACCACATACCTACACCCTGGTGCATGTAATATCCCTGAACAATGGTTTCGCCCAATCCGTTTTGCCAGGTTGGCCAATAAGCTACAAATGCTATTACCAACACATACATCATGGCTGAAACAATATACCAGTTTGAAACGTAAATTTCTTTTGTTGCTCTTTTGGCAATTGTTTTATAAAAATTAATCAGCGATAACAAAACACCAATTCCAAAAAGTGCCATCACCGGCCATACATATTCCCTATACTCGCCGCCACCGTTATTAATGCCTGCCATTAAAAAAATACTGCCTAATATAACAGAAGCATTAATTAAAATAAGCGACCTATATCCTTGTTTTATACTTGCAACCGAAACATTACTTACCCGTGGTACCACATAATATCCAAGCCCCATCATGCCCAATGATGCCCAACCCCAAAATACTGCATTGGTATGCACCGGCCGCAACCTTCCAAAACTTAACCAGCTTAGGTGATCTACATCCGGTGCTGCAAATTTTATTCCCAGGTATTCACCAACGGTAGTACCAAACAATAACCAAAAAACCGCACAACCCAAATACCATATAACCAATTTGGTTAAATCAGGTTCTATAAAAGGCCTTTGCTGGCTTTTCTTTTTAATAGAAATAAAGTTCAGGTCTTCAGAATTATTAACTTTATCAATCAATCCCCTGCTGTCTTTTACTTCAGCATTACCGGTAAGTTCGCTATTCGTTAATGAAAATTCCAACTCTTTTTTACGTTGTTCCAGTTGTTGAATTTCTTCGGGTTTTAATTCCTTAAGTTTTTCATTAAACTTTTTTAGTTCTTTTTTCTTTTGATACCTGTTTATAACCGAAAATGATTTTGCAATAAAGATGATTGATGCAACTATTATCGGTAGGGCAATAAGAAAGATGGTTATTAATATACCAGATTCAGAAAATATATCTTTTGTATCCATGTTCTCTTTTTTATTAGTTGATTGTTTCTATTCTTGTGTAACTTTTATCTTTTTAAAAATGTTAATCCCGTATTTACCCCTGAAGCCAGCGATTGCATGGTAGTTGTTTCGAGCATGGTTTTTAAATTATTCCTGATAAGCATAAACTGGTCGTGTACAGGGCACGGCTTCCTGGGATTACAATTTATCATTCCCAACCCACAACCCTTGTAAACTTGATCTCCATCTATTGTTGATACAATATCACTTAAACAAATTTTTTGAAGCTTGTTTTCATCAATAAAGAATCCACCGGTTGGCCCTTTTTCCGAATTAATGATTTTACTACGTCGTAACTTCTGTAAAATTTTTGCGGTAAATGCTTCTGGAGAGTCAACGGCTTTTGCAATTTCTTTAAGCCCCACTTTTCTGCCAGCCTGCGATTGCTTAGTTATATATATTACCGACCGTATTCCGTATGTGCAGGCTTTAGAAAACATGCAGTTTTAATTTGTGATGGTTTCTGTTTGGGGCAAAGGTAATATAAAATTTAGTAACGGACAATATTGTCTTTTACTAATTTGGAAAGAAACAAAAAATCGTTTTTGAAAATATGTAGAAAATAAAGTGGGGAAAAATTATGGCTGTATTGCCAGTAATTCAAGATCATTCCAATTTCTATTGCCTAAGTAGGAATCGAAAATGTGTTGATTACCGGTATTGGCCAGGGCGGCCAGGTGCTTGTGATGGTGAAGGTCGGTGCCAACAAGCGATACCAGATCATTTTTAATCAAATACAGTGCTGCTTTTTTTACTGCATCGCCATAATATCCAGTAAGGGATAAAAGATTAACCTGTAAAATAAAACCCAGCTCTTTGAGGCGGTTATAAAAATTGTAGTTGCGATGAAAATATGAATACCTTTCGGGATGAGCCAATACCGGTTTATAGCCTTCGGTAAGCATTTTAAAAACGATATCTTCAATATTGTCGGGCTTAATAGAAAAAGGCAGTTCTGTTAAAATGATATTTTTATGTAAACAGAGTAAAGATTTTTTTTGTTGCAACAATTCTATAAAATAATCATCAAGCATATATTCGGCAGCAGCTGTTATTTCCATTTCAATTCCCGTTTCCTGGCAACCTGTAATAACTTTCTGTAATGCTGAACCAATAATTTCAGGATTGTTTCTGTAAAGATCGCCAATGATATGTGGTGTGGCAATACATTTTCGTATGCCTAATGCATATAATCCCTGTATCAGTTGCAAAGAAGTTTCCAGGTCTGGAGATCCGTCATCAATACCCGGTAAAATATGAGAATGTACATCGGTATTGAATGTAAAATATCCTGGCGATTGAAGTGTGTTTTTTTTGCTAAAAAAGCTAAACATCAGGAAGCGTTAGCGGTTTCCCGTTTTATTATTATCTGAGGTATTTCAGTTTCATGCTGCATTGATTGCGGCTTAAGCATTTTCATGGCGCCAACCTTTTTGTATTGAAGTATTTTTCTAAAAGGTTTCATGATAGATACTATAAAAGCAAAAGGGATATTATTTATTTTCATTGCTAAATAATCACGCCGGTTTGCTCTTAAGCGCCTGAAAATATTTCCATTACTCATTCCGCCTGAACGCATTTTAACTATTAAAAGAGGTAAATAACAAGCGCTAACCCTGTAATGAAAAAGATAACGGGCCATAAACTCATAATCGGCTGCGGTATAGTAATGGTTTTCGTAATAGCCATAGCTTTGCAGCAGATTGCGTTTAAAGTAAAATGTAGGGTGTGCAGGCATCCATCCAAAATTATAGCGGCTGCGTTTATATGGCAATCCTTTCCAAACCCTGATGATGTTTTCCATATTATCGGGCTTCACATATACCAGGTCGCCATAAATAGTATCTGTTTTATTTAGTTGAAATGCTTTTACTACCGAACTTATCACTTTATTATCGGCCAGCAAATCATCGCTGTTTAATGTACCGATTATATCTCCGGTTGCTACTTTCATCCCTTTGTTAATAGCATCATACATACCTCTGTCTGGCTCCGACTTCCAGTAAGCTATATGATCCTTATATTTTTCAATGATTGCAAGTGTGCTATCTGTTGAGCCTCCATCAATAATGATATGCTCAATATTATTGTAATGCTGTTTCATTACTGATAGAATAGCTTCTTCCAGAAAATTGGCAGAATTATAGGTGGCTGTTATGATTGATACTTTCATCATTTATAAGGTACTTTTAACTAAACTATTTTAACTCATGTAAATTTTTAAAAAAAATTACAAAAAGTTAATTTTATTTCCATTTGGCTGGAATAAGATTATATGACTTAATACTGATTGTATGTGTTAGTCATTGGATTATTAGGAATTGCTAAGATATACATTTTTTTATAACTCACCTGTCCGTTGTACAACAATGTTTTCCATTACTAACATATCCATTTGTGTACGCATAAAGCAATCCAATGCCTCTGAAGGATTATTTACAATAGGTTCGTTTTCGTTAAACGAGGTATTCAATAAAATGGGTATGCCTGTTTTACTTCTAAAACAATCAATTAGCGCATAATATTTTGGCGAAATATCTTTATCAACAGTTTGTAACCTGCCTGTTCCATCAATATGTGTTACCGCAGGAATGAGTGATTGTTTTTCTTTCTTTATGGGGAAAACTTTTTCCATAAATGGTACCTCATCAGTGTATTCAAAAAAATCGGCTACATATTCTTTTAATATCGAAGGTGCAAATGGCCTGAAACTTTCACGTCGTTTTACTTTAAGGTTAAGTATTTCTTTTGCATCGGCACGGCGAGGATCGGCAATGATGGATCGGCCACCCAATGCCCGTGGCCCAAACTCGGCACGGCCGTAAAACCAACCAACTACTCCCCCATTTACCAGGCAATTAGTTACATAATCATACAATGCATCGTCTTTCATTTCAGTAAATGCTATGCCCTTTTCGGAAAGAAGTTTTTTTATTTCTTCATTACTAAACCGGCTACCTGTGTATGCATTTTTTATTACCGGTTGCCTGTTATATTTTAACAATTGTTGTTGCGTATATAATGCCGCTCCCATAGAAATACCTGCATCATGGCCGGCAGATGGAATATACATTTTTGTAAATGCAGTATTATTTAAAATTTTACCATTGGCCACACTGTTTTGTGCCACACCGCCTGCAATACAAATATTTTTTAACCCGGTTTGTTTTTGCAGATGTTCAAGTATATGAAAAATTATTTTTTCGGTAAACCTTTGTACAGATGCTGCCAGGTCTTTATGATATTGCTGTAAGGGTTCATCTTTTTTTCGGGGCTCACCAAAAATTTCAACCATTTTTTTTGAATACAGCGTAGCCACAACAGGAATATTGTCTTCATCATAACTGATAATACCTGCGGTACCGGTTCTAAAATATTTTAGATTTAGTTTAAACAAACCATCATTGGTAAGCGTAACCACATCATTAAGCTGCTGTAAATATTTTGGTTGGCCATAAGGTGCCATCCCCATTACTTTATACTCATCTCCATAATAAGGAAAGCCTAATAATTGAGTAAAGGCTGTATAAAAAATACCGATAGAGTGTGGAAAATCAACCGAATTTAAAATAGTTATATCATTGCCTTTGCCAATAGCTGTCATAGTAGTACTAAAATCACCTGAGCCATCTATTGACAGACAGGCAGATTCTTCAAAAGGCGATGCAAAAAAAGCTGAAGCAATATGGCTTCTGTGATGTTCTATATTATGAATTTTACCAACAAAGTTTTTTGCAGGTAAGCCCGAAAGCCTTGCCAGTTCATCTTCTATACTGGCAGCTTTACGGCTGTTTAAAAACCTGTCGGCAATAACGGATATACTGCCTCCGGGATTTTTAGCCAGATACAATATTTTTTTAAAAAATTTTGCTTTGGGGTCACGGCCAATAGCCCAATGATCTACATCGGTAAAACTGATACCAGCTTCCTGCAAACAAAACTGTATAGCCAAATCCGGAAAACCTGCCCAATGTTTTTTTCGCCTGAACCGCTCTTCTTCAATAGCAGCAATCATTTTACCATCAACAAATATTGCTGCCGAAGCATCGGCGTGAAAAGCGTTTATTCCAATTATGATCATTTCTTTTGAAAATTCAATTTTTTAACTAACGAAGAAAATTTATATGCCAGGATTATTTAATTATATTTTTTTTATAACAATACTTTCTCAATAGTTTCAATCTTCTTTTTTTTGAAACGCTTATCATACAAAAACATCAATATAAAAACCGCAGCATAAGCAAGTATGTTAAAGAATGTATGATTATCTAACCCCAATGGCATTTTTGCATGATTGTTATTTGCCAGCAGCACCAATGTAATACGTAAAACATTTATAAGCCAAATACTAACTAACCCAACTAACACCCAGGTAATTTTTTTTACCAGCTTTCCTTTATTAGCCATTACAAATGCCAGCCAAAAACACATTACGCCTACACCCAAACAAGCATAAACCAACTTCACCCAACTACCGTTTATTAATTGCAAGCGATAAGGATCCGGAATAAAAGTATTATGCCCCATTAGCTTTAAAAAAAAAGCAGCGCCTTGCAATAAGCTTTGCCTTAACGCTGAGGGATAATCCAAATAGTTATCAATAAAAGAAGAATAATGATTACCAGGCATAGCCAAACCTTCTACAGCTATTGTGCCATAATAAGCAATGCAAAAAATTGCAAAGAATTTAACCAGGTAAATAATAAATGGATGTTTGATAACTGTATTTTTTATACTGATGTTAGTTTTCAATTTATAGTTTACCGAACATGGTTTTATATTGTTGCTTTAATTCATTTATATCAATAGCCTGCCTGGCATAGTTAGCTGCCGCCTTGCTCCATACAGTTAATTCATCTTGCTGCATGGTAGCAAACAAACTAATTGCAGCAGCAATTGATTGTTCATCAACTTTTGTATTTACACCAGCTTTTGTTTGCTGTAAATTATTCCACGGTGTACCATTACTTGTTATTACCGGGCGCCCGGCACTTAATGCCTCAATAATGGAATGACCAAAGTTTTCGCTTATACTTGGCAATATAAAAACATTGTTTTGTGATAATGCGTTTTCAATGGAGGCTGGAGCTACTGCACCATGCCAGGTTACTTTAATATTTTCCGGCAGCCCATCAATAATAGCCTTGCATTGCTGCCAATAATTTTCATCTTTTACAGAACCATAAATTGCATAATCAATAAAAAATTCCGGATGTTTTTGTCCAATTGTTTTCAATGCATTTAAAACAGGCATATAATTTTTCATAGGACTTATTAAACCGATGGAAATTAATTTTAATGCCCCTGCTTTTTTACCCTGTATTTCGGTATAATTAAAAAGACCGGGAAAATTACCTGCTACAAAAATCCTGGCATGAAGGCCCAGTTCTTTTTCTGCAAAAATTTTTTCTTGTTCATCGGTAACATGAAATGAATTTTTATTTTGCCAGCCAGTTAACTTAAGCAGTTTCAGAAAAAACTTTTTCTTAATTGCTTTTTGTGATAAAGCCCCCGGGTGCAACATGCCTCTAACCGAAATAAT
>DAOLYC010000065.1:0-9492 GCA_035425605.1 Ferruginibacter sp. | reverse complement strand
GTGTTGTAAAAAAACGGGCCGCCGCTTATGGCACAAGCGCCCATTGCAATTACATATTTTGGATCAGCCATCTGATCGTACAATCTTTTTAAAACCGGCCCCATCTTATTTACAATGGTACCGGCAATAATAATTACATCGGCCTGGCGGGGTGAGGCACGGGCTACTTCAAAACCAAATCTTGAAAAATCGTATTTGGCCGATGCGGTGGCCATCATCTCAATACCGCAGCAACTGGTAGCAAAAGTAAGTGGCCATAAAGAATTAGAGCGTGCCCAGTTAATGATATCATCAAGCTTACTTAACACAATACCTCCACCGGGAATCTCTTCAATTTGTCCGGGAAAGGGCTTTGTATTTTGTTTTTGTTCTGTCATTTGGTTTTACCCTTTGCTTCTTTATTTCATCACTCAATTATTTCCACTTTAAAGCACCCTTTTTATGTGCGTATAAAAACCCAAAAAATAATATGAAAAAGAAAATAACAATTTCTACCAATGCAATCCATCCCACAGATTTAGCCACCACCGCCCAGGGGAAAATGAAAATCAGCTCTACATCAAAAATTAAAAAGATAAGGGCAAATAAATAATAACCTACATTTAATTGTACCCAGGTTTTTCCGGTTGTAGGAATACCGCATTCGTAAGGTTCGCCCTTTTGTTTGTTTTTGGTTCCTTTTGTTACCAATGCTGCAACTAAAATGGCAATAGTAGAAAAAGCAAGCCCGGCAATAATCAAAACAATCATGGAAGATGCACCCATAATAATATTGAATTTAAAAAAGGAACCGTTATTAAAGTTTCAAGTTAATGAAAAATATAACACAGATTAACAAGTAAACATTCAAATTTAAAATTAGGATGAGTGTTGTAATGAATTAACCATATATCTCTACATGGATATTTTTTTTATCGTATCCCATATCCAATATTCTTTGTTTGGCTTCATCAATCATTCCTCTCCATCCGCAAATCAAAAAATTTGCAGGTTGTTTAAGCTTGCATAATTCTTCATAAATAGGATGTACATAACCTGTTACACCTTCCCATGTTTCTCTTGAAAGGGTGGGAATATATGTAAAGCCCGAAACGGTATTATTCAATTCCATCATTTCATTATAATATAATAAACTATCTTTTGTACGACAACCAAAAACAAGTGTAATGTGCTTATGAGCAATGTTATTGTTTTTGATATGATGTATCATACTGCGGAACGGCGCTATGCCTGTTCCGGTGCAGATTAAAAAAAGTTCATTATCTAATGGTTCTTTTAACGTAAAAACGCCTTGTGCTCCCCTAAATAATAATTCAGAACCAACTTTCACTTCATCAAAAATATAATTGGTGCCGGCGCCTTTTTTATCCAGTACAATTATCAGTTCAAAAATATTGGTACCATCGGGCCAGGAGGCAATGGAGTAACTTCGCCAGCGTTTATTTGCTTTTTCGTGAATGGGCAAATCAAGGGTTACAAATTGACCGGGAATAAAATCGAATGATGCTAACTCCGGAACTTCAATCCAGTATCGTTTTGTGCTATGCGTTTCATCTGCAATGCGGATAACTTTTCCGGTACGCCACGGTAATAAAGCCATTATTTAAGTTTGTGGAAAGTTACAAAGAAACTTTACCAAAGTTTCAATGGGTGATAAAGTTTTTAAAAATTTACAAACCTATTGTATCACTATTTTTTTTGTATGTGTAGTGTTATCTTTTAAAATTTTTAATTGGTAAAAACCTTTGGCAATTCCACTCAAATCAAGTTCGGTGATGGTACCTTTTAAAACAAATGACCGTATCCATTTACCGGCAGCATCAAATAAAATGGCGCTGCTTAATTTACCGGTTGATGTAATTAAAATTGTTGCATTTGTTACCGGGTTTGGATAAATACTTATATCGGCATCAGCATTATTGAAGTTAACTGTTCGTATCGGCGAATAACTGAATGAGCCGTCCTTATCCTGCATCTTTAACCTATAGAAGTTTAAACCGGCAAAGGGATGTAAGTCGTATTGGATATAATTATTTTTTGAATGATTGTTTATTGCCGACACAAATCCAATACTGTTATAATTTATTCCATCTGTGCTTTTTTCCACAATATATTTATCGGCATATAATTCGTTTTCGGTTGTCCATTGCAGTAAAACTTTATTTATTTGTTTGATGGCATCAAAACTTAATAAGGTAATTGGCAATGGATGAATACCGCCAATACCGCCATCGTTTAACCAAAATTCGCTGAAGTTATTTACGTTAAATTGTGCATAGTAACCATTATCGTATGGTATGATTGCAGTATTAGCCGGTAAAATAAATGAATAATTTCCCAGGTAATTATTATCCAATGTTCCGTCTTCTTCTAAAGCTATTCCGCTGTATTTGGTAACTCCCAAATCGTAAGGGTCAACTGGTTTAGTGCAGGTACCACAGCCGGTGGCTGCCAATAAACTTTTTGCTTCGGCATCGGTAAAATAAAATCGCACAGATACATCTGTACCGGGTTGTACGGTTGGCCTGATAACAATATTTCTGTTCAGGTAGTATTGTCCGTTTTTTGTACGTACAGTTCCTGCATAAGGATACACATCAACAGTTGTATTGCCCATATTAGCGCCATTTGCATTAATGGATGCAACTCTTTTTCCACCTGCAGTAAAATGTATCCAGGAAGAGCCGCTTACAGATTGTGATATACCTGTAACCTGTGTGCCGGTATAAATAAGTGCTTTATCAAAAATGTGTATGTCATCAATGCCAACTCCTTCTAAATTAAATCCAAGGTCGCTGGCCATAACAAATCGAAAACGAACATTGCCTGTGGTGGTTGGTATATCGGTACTTGCCACATGCCAGGTGGGCATTGATGTACGCCATTGTTTTTTTCCGGTAGGATCATTGAACCAGTTGGTACCAACATTGTTCAATCCCAAACGTGTCCAGGTAACGCCGCCATTATCTGAATATTCTATCCAGTTATAATCGGCAGGTGTTGCATCTTCTAATTGAAAAATATGACTGAAGGATAAAACAGGCTGAGTCATTCCACTTAAATTAAAACAGGGAGAATATAAATAAGATAACTCGTTGTTTTTATAATTTCCGGTTAATGAAGTTACCCAGGCTTTACTACCGTTTGCAGCTTTATTGATAACCGTTTTTGCAGGTGTACCCCATTGCCAGCTATTGTTGGAGCCTTTGGCATACCAGCCTCCATCATTATTTTCAAATCCTTCCAGGTAAGGAAATGTATTTACCACGGAACTTGTATGAAAAGTATAATTCAATATACTATCATTATCATTATAAGTATCTGAAGGTTCATGTACCCAAAAACCAAAACTGTAATCGGTATTTATCAAAAGATTTTCTGGCAATGCAAATGTATGAAGGGTAATGCCCGGTGGTAACGATGGGATGATTTCCATTACAGGCGCAGCTCCATTAGAATAATAAACAGGCACATTGGTAAATGTGCTAGCGCTGTAATTTTTAATATTAACAGAAACAGCCTGTGTACCATAATTTCCACATCCTGTAACAGAAGGCGATACGATATTTAAAATTCCAATATCATTGGCAGCTTCTTTAATGGTTACATCATCAAAAGTATATCCATCATCCTGATCGATATATGGGTAAGGAACATTGGCAGAAGTATTGGCCTGCTGGCCAAATTTTATTTGAAAACTACTGCTGATAAGTTGTGCAGGTAAAACTGTATCAAGCACATCATTAATATTAATTACAGCATGTTTCCACTGGCCCAATGCACCCTGGTTAGCCACCAGGTTGTAAGCAAAAATCCAGGGTTTTGTATCATCGCCCCGTATCCAAACTTTATTGTTAGGGTTATTTTCCTGGCCATGATTTTTGTAATAAAAATCTAACCGTAGCTGCTGGCCGCTTACATAATTAGCAAGGTTATACGCCATTAGTAAACTATCGGTTGTTAAGGCCGCATTGTATGGAAACTGATCCAAAGTCATTGCTCTAATTCCATTTAGTGCAAACCCAGTATTTACAAAACTGCGTGCCCGCCCTCGTATGGAGTTTGTTTTAAAATCAACTTTATCATCACCATCCAGCCCAATAGTATTGGTTGTATAACTTTTATCAATAGCCGTTTCAAAACCATCTGATACCGGAAGCGTAAGTAACGGATTTGCCAGGTTTTTTATAGTTATCATAACGGTATCATCTAATATTTGAGTATCACCGCTACGTTTTACCCAAGCTTTAATAGTATAGATACCAGGAACTGATAAATTAGCAGTTGTTGTAAATGTGTATTGATAGGTAGCCAGCGAATTTACAACGATGGAATTGGTTTCCATCACCAGAGGATTGTTGTTGATTTGGTAATACAGATCGTAACTACCTGATGAAGCTACATCATCAAGATTTTTTATGGTAAATCTTATTTTTTCTGATGATGTTAAAACCGAAGAAGTAAACTGTCTTTTTGTTACAGGAGAATCTATTGATACAGCTTTAAAATTATTATCAAAATCAGATAATGTACAAACACCTGTTGCAGGCAAAACCGATTTTGAAACAGAACGTCTTCCATCAAGGGTTCCGTTTTTAGCACTTACACCAAACCAATAAGTAGTTGTACTTTTTAATCCGGGAACGAGATAATTGAGCGATGTTGTATTACCAATGATTGCCATGGTATCTAGTTGCAGTTGCCAAATATCATACGAAGTTGCGCCTGTTATTGTAGGCCAGCTTAATTGTACATAACCTTCGCAAGGCACTGTGGCTGTTACAACTGGTTGGCCAATCACCTTAAAATTAAAATCACTTTCATCTGTATAAGCCGAAGAATTTCTGCTAACTCTTACACGGTAATCATTACTCACAGTTGCAGGCACAATCCATTCGTATGATGTTGCATTTGCAGCAACATTGTTATCAATCAGGTTCCAACTTGTGCCATCAAAATATTGTAAAGTAAATGTATTGGATTCATCTCCATAAGCATTCCATCTAATTACTTCAGTTTCGCCGGGTACCAGCGTTTCGCCACCATAAGGATATTCAACCGTTACCCCATTCATATCCATTTGCCAGGTAACTACATACTGTTGCTGACCATAAGGAAGAGAAAATGCATTTACATGAATATCGTAATTTCCTGCAACCGGGTTATCAATAACTACTTGTTCAATATTATTTACATGATCGGCGCCTTCAGCCGCCAAGTTATTTACATTGGCTGCTGTTGCATCTAAAATCAATGGTTGATGCGTTACCGGGCCCGGAGCCGTAACAGTAAGGTCTAAATCGCTTATTAAAGTAGTTGCCGCATTGGGTGCAGCAGCCGTATCTGCCCAATACAACATTACTTTTAAACGTCGAACATTTGCAGGAACTGTAATGCTATTTACTGATGCTGTACTATTGCTAATAATATAATGATTGTTTTCAATAGCATCTGCTGCTCGTCTTGCATTTAAACTTCCAAATCCATAAGTATAATCAGGGCCGGTATTTCCAAGGTCTTCGGCGCTGTTACATAAAACTGTTTTTATAAGCGCTGCTATTGGCAGTTGTCCACTGTTTGCTTTTCTATACGCTTCATTTAATAATGTTACTGCGCCTGCAACAATTGGCCCCGACATACTGGTGCCGCTATTATACCCATAAGTATTATTTTGCCTGGTAGAGAAAATATTTACACCTGTTGCAACAATTTCTGGTTTTATTCTACCATCATTAACAGGGCCACGGCTGCTGAAACCTGCAATAACATCTACCGAATCGGTGATGGCGCCAACCGTTAATACATTTTTTGCCGTTTGATAACCTGATTTTACTGTACCCATAAAATTAGGAAAAGGAGAACAGGTATTAAGCCCATCATTACCTGCAGAAACTACATGCAATACTTTATCGTATTGCCTCATTTGGTTATCGGTGTAATTACTTAAAATATCATAAACACCTACGCCAGCACAACTATCATCGGCAGCTGTGTACGAGTTGTTGGTGGCAATCATATTGTAGTCGGTAAAATAAATTGGGGTATTGGTAATGATATCACTCAGGTACTGACCAACAATTGTAGCTCTTGGCGCCATGCCCCTGTTTTTGGGATCTAATAATCCGCCGCCTGCTACCGTACCGGTAACATGAATACCATGAAAGCTTATTGGAAAAGAAACCCGGCTTATCACTCTTCCAGTAAAATCAACATGTGCTGTTGCTAATTCCGAATTATCGCCAATGCCTGTTACAATATTTTTGCCGCTTAAATTATATGCCAGTGGCGATAGTAAACTACTAATACCATGCCTGCCTATGCTTTTATAATTTAATGGTTTATCGGTAAGCGATTGCAAGCTTACAGAATTTACAAATGGCAATGCCGCAATTGTATTGCAGTTAACCGGTTTTATAAAAATAGTGCCAGGAGCATTAAATTTAGATACAACAATTTCTGCACCTGCTTTTTGCAATTCTGCAATCACCATGTTTTTATCCAGTGCAGAAAAATAATTTACTGCAAAAACTTTTTCAGAATTACTATTTTGTTTGAATGCTGCAGCACCAGCATCTATTTTATAAACTGATGGCAACGGATTTATTGATACGATTGAAAAATCTGGCGCTAATGAAAAATTAAAACTCTTTTTAATTGCAGCAAAGTATGCATTGCCAGGGTACCAGTTATCTAGTTCAATACCCGAATTTTTTAATTCTTTAATTGTAGCTATGGAAGGCAGTTTTGAAAATTGTATCAAAACAAAATATTCATTATTAAACGAAGCTGTTTGCAAGTCGGTTTCCAGAAATTGCCTGTGCTCGATATTATTACCGGTTATAAAATTACCTGCTGCAAAGCGTACCGGCACATCTATGGCATTGCCCTGCGAATTAACCTGTGCAAAAATTTGCACAAAACCTAATAAAAAAAACATTGTTATTAAACAGGTATTAAATATTTTCATCTAATTTATTAGAAGCTGTATATTTTAAAATAAGATATACTACAAAAATATACATATTAATATTTACAGAACAAAACTGATAACGGTTTTGTAACCTTTGGTATTGCTATTTCATACTTATTAATCATCAAATTTTTAATAGGCGTATCTTTGCCGCCCTGATGAACCTGGAAATGTTGCTGAACGAATATGCTACCGACAGCCGCTGTTTTAAAATAGTGGACAGGGTTACTGCATCCCAACCCCAACAAATTCAACTAAAAGGCCTTCATGGAAGTACGGCCCCATTCCTTGTTTCGGCAGTTTTTAACCATTCATCGTCATCACAATTAAACCACCTTATTATTGTACGTGATGCAGAAGAAGCCGCCTATTTTCATAATACGTTGGAAAATATCACCAGTGCCCTCAACCTGTTTTATTTTCCTTCTTCTTTTAAAAATAAAAAAAATTACAGGTTATTAAATGCAAGCCATGTAATGTTAAGAACAGAGTGCCTTACTCGATTTTCAAATCCCATGGGCGAACGAGTTGGTGCCATCATAACTTATCCCGAAGCGTTATTTGAAAAAGTAGTGCTGCCAAAAACACTTTCTGAAAACATCATTTCAATAAAACAAGGCGATACAATTGACCCCGTAAACCTGTATGAAAAGTTTATTGGTTACGGTTTCTCCCGTACCGATTTTGTTTACGAGCCGGGCCAGTTTGCTGTACGTGGCGGCATACTTGATATTTATTCGTTTGGTAATGAAAAACCTTACCGGTTAGAATTATTTGGTAATGAGGTTGACAGTATCCGCATTTTTGAACCTGAAACACAATTAAGCGAACGCAAATTATTACAGGTTCGTATTATTCCAAATATAGAAACACAGTTTGAAGATGGTGAAAAAGTTTCCATCATGGAATTTTTACCCGGGAACACGGTTGTTTGGAGCGAAGACTGGAATTTTATTAAAGAGAAAGTAGAGGAAGAAATGCAATTTGTTTCTTATTGCGCCTTAAACGAAAGTAAGGAGGCTGTTGATTTTGAAGCAAACATACTGATGAAAGATTTTAGTGAGAATGATTTTGTATCGGCCGAAATTCTTGAAAAACAAATAGAGAACCGGCATATAATTGAGTTCGGTAATAAATCATATTTCAACAAAAAAGAGAAACTAGAAATAGTTTTTAACACTAAAGAACAGCCTGCTTTTAACAGAAATTTTGAGTTACTTATTAAAAATTTAAGAGAATACCAGGATAAGCAATACAAAATTTATCTTTTTGCCGAAAATCCAAAACAATTGGAAAGGCTGTATGTAATCTTTACAGATCTTAAAGCAGAAATTGAAGTTATTCCTGTGCCCACCTCCATTCATGAAGGTTTTATTGATGATAATTTAAAAGTAGTTTGTTATACCGATCACCAGATTTTTCAGCGCTATCATAAATATAAAGTAAAACAGGCATTTAGTAAAAACAAAGCACTTACTTTAAAAACGCTTAGAGAATTACAACCTGGCGATTATGTAACGCATATTGATCATGGCGTAGGCATATACAGCGGTTTACAAAAAATTGAAGCCAATGGACGGATGCAGGAAGCTGTACGCATTCAGTACAAGGATGGCGATTTATTGTATGTAAATATTTCATCGCTGCACAAAATAAGTAAGTACAGCGGCAAAGAAGGTTCTATTCCTAAAATGAATAAACTGGGCAGCGATGTTTGGAACAAATTAAAAGACAAAACAAAAAAACAGGTAAAAGATATTGCCAGCGACCTGATTAAATTATATGCCCAGCGAAAGAGCCAGGAAGGTTTTGCCCATGCAGCAGATAACTATTTGCAAACCGAACTGGAAGCCAGTTTTATTTATGAAGATACTCCTGACCAGAGTAAGGCAACCGAAGATGTAAAACGAGATATGGAAAAACCATCGCCGATGGACAGGTTGGTTTGTGGTGATGTAGGTTTTGGTAAAACCGAAATTGCCATACGAGCTGCATTTAAAAGTGTATGCGATGGAAAACAAGCTGCAGTACTGGTTCCCACAACCATTTTGGCATACCAGCATTACAAAACATTTGGCGACCGTTTAAAAGATTTTCCGGTAACAGTTGATTTTATAAATCGTTTTAAATCGGCTAAAGAAAAAAGAGAGACGTTGGAAAAAGTTGCCGAAGGAAAAATTGATATCATCATTGGTACACATGCTTTATTGAACAAGCAGGTAAAGTTTAAAGACCTGGGTTTAATGGTGATTGATGAAGAACAAAAATTTGGTGTAGCAGCAAAAGAAAAATTAAAGCAATTAAGAACCACTGTTGATTCGCTAACATTAACAGCCACACCCATACCAAGAACTTTGCAATTTAGTTTGATGGGTGCCAGGGACCTAAGCATTATTAACACGCCACCACCAAACCGGCAACCCATACAAACCGAAGTAATGGTTTTTAATGAAGATGCCATACGAGATACCATCTATTACGAAACAGAAAGAGGCGGCCAGGTTTTTTTTATTCATAACAGG
>DAOLYC010000064.1:0-9603 GCA_035425605.1 Ferruginibacter sp. | reverse complement strand
TTAGCGCTGTCATTTGGCTTATCATTACATCAACATGTTCTTCTTTTATTAATCCCCTTTTTTGTGCTGTTGATAAAACACCAACACCAAGAGGTTTAGTAATAAAAATAACATCGCCGGGTTTGGCGGTATTATTTTTTTTAAGATTGTTGATATCAACAAGGCCGGTTACTGCCAGTCCAAAAATTGGTTCGGCTGCATCAATACTATGCCCACCGGCCAATGGTATGCCTGCTTGTTCACAAATTGTACGGCTGCCATCCAAAACTTTTTGCGCCAGTGTTACCGGTAATTTTTCAACCGGCCATCCCAAAATAGCAATAGCCAAAACAGGCTTACCTCCCATAGCATATACATCGCTGATGGCATTGGCGCTTGCAATGCGGCCAAAATCAAAAGCATCATCCACAATGGGCATAAAAAAATCGGTGGTGGAAATGAGGGCTGTTCCGTTTTCCAAATCGTACACTGCTGCATCATCTTTACTACTATTGCCTATCAAAAGTTTTTTATTAGGTAAAGAAGATAAGGTTGTTTGTAAAATTTCATCAAGTACTTTAGGTGCAATTTTACAACCACAACCTGCCCCTCTTGAAAATTGTGTAAGTTTAATTTCATCCATTAAACAAAGTTAGGGATAGTGTATTGTACAATTTTCTTTTTGTATCTAAACGTGAAATTTCTATATATCAGTTTTCGAACGAGTAATAGAGAAAGTTTAATTTGAGTTACTCCTGCTTCTTTCTAAAAACAATGGCTGCGTTTTTTTTATAATCGCCGCTAAATCTTATCTCATATCTGTCGGTTCCATCATAAACTATTAGCAATCCTGTGTTGGGAGGAAGTTTTCCCAGGTTTTCGGCATACATAATCAGTTGAATACTATCTCCGGTATTTACCGTACTAATTTTTTTGCGTACTGCATTGGTACTTAATCCTACCCGTGGCATTATTACTTCTCCGTTCATCAAAACACTTACGGTATCGCCATCTACTTCGCCATTATCATATAAAGTAAGTTCCAGGCTATCGGATTTATAATAAACCGATTCGATGGTTTCAATTTTCCTGTTGTTGATTTCTGTAGCGGCGTTAGCAACTGCTGCCGGTATTGGTTTAATAACAACTGCAGGTGTTTCTTTTACTGTTTCTGTTTTAACAGTAACAGCTGTCTCTTTTCTATTATCAGGTGCAGGCGCTGTTTTTGGAGGTTCTGTTTTTACAACTTTAGTTGTATTTGATTTTGCAATAGCCGGTTGCTGTTTATTATTAATTACCGGTGCTGTTTCTTTTTTAACAGGTGCTGCTTTTACTGTTACCGGAGGAGTTGTTTTTGTAATTTCGGCAGGTGTTGGTGTAGAGGCAATTGTTTCATTTTTTACCGGTGCTGTTGAAATGGGTTTTTCTGAAGTAGTTTGTACGGTTTCAACTGGTTCAGGTTTTAATGTAACAGTTTCATTTTTTACCGGGGCAGATGTGGTATTTGCCGAAGCTAATGTTTCTGCTTCTTTGGCTTCCTTTATAAAAGACAAATCCTCTGCAAGGCCTAGTTCTTGTAAATGCGGTATCAATGCCGATTGATTGAAATTGTTTTTTCGTTCTACATTGATGAAGCCGGTGGCCGGGGCATATTCCTTTGTACGGTTGGTTTCAAAATTTCCGCTTAATGCCATTTTATTGTCCTTAATACTAAGCTTTAAAACATTTATCATGTGTACGCCCTTGGGAGGTTTAATAGGATAGTTGTTGGCAATCAACTCCACATCCTGCACCACTACTTCATTTCCTTCTCTGCGTATTTTAATTTTTTTTACGCCATGATATTCCTTGTTGTTTATAATGAAATATGTATGTGAATAGCCCGATAGTTTTCCTTTTTTTTCGCTGATGGCAATTTCGTAGCGGTAATTAAGTTTGGTTGTATCGTTGTACATTGTTCCTTTCCATAAGCCGGTTATATCTGCATAAGCAGGCGATTGGGCTAATAACTGCCCGTAACTTATTAATGCAAGAAAAAAAATAATCAGGCGTTTACCGTATTGCATGATAAAATTTTTTGTGTATTGGTTGCAGTATCAACGTCGGTACAGGGTATTTTATTTAAAAGCGAAGAAAGATTTTCACGTTTTTGCAAGCCTTTGTAATACCACTTATCGTAATACCTAAGCAAAATGCCGAAACAAGCTTTAAAATCATCGTCATCTAAAAACCTGATTGCGTTTTTTGTTTCCAATCCGCCAAGTCTTTTTTGAATACGCAGGATGCTTTCTCTTAAATTTTCTTTTTCTTCTTTACCATAAACTTCAGTTATATAATTCAACCGTTGTTCAAATGGTATATCTATAAAATATACTGGAGCTTTACGCATTGTAAACCAAAGTGGCATTGGAATTTGCAGGTTACCTATACGCTGGCTTTCATCTTCTATATAAATAATATTTTTGGAGTTATTCATTTCTGTCATCGTCGCACTAACTGCTAATAACTCATAAGCCAGTAAGTTTTCAAACATTTCCTGACCAGGTTGTAGTATATTTTTTAATGCCCCAAATGCCGATCCCTTATGTTTTGCCAGGTCTTCTAAATTAATAATTATTTTTCCTTGTTTTTTTAATTCATGCAACAGTAAGGTTTTTCCACTACCGGTATATCCTCCAACAATATTAAAGTTGTATTCTTTTTCAAATTGAGATAATACCCATTTACGGTAAGCTTTATAACCACCGGTTAGCAAATAAACTTTAAACCCGTACATATCTAAAAGCCAGGCTACAGCAGCGCTACGCATTCCTCCCCGCCAACAGTGTACAATTATGTTTTTTGTTGGTTGTTGTTCTTTAATTGTTTTAAAATTTTCAGGCTCTTTTAAATAGCTGTCGGCAACCAGCAAAGAATAACCAGCCACAACCGATTCTGCCTCTTCAACCATACGCCTCATCTTAATTCCAAAAAAATCTAATCCTATTTTTATTGCTGTTTCCCGGCTTTGCTGTTTGTAAGCGGTGCCTACCTGTTTTCTTTCTTCATCGGTAAATAAGGGCAAATTAAAAGCCTGTGGTATGTGTGCATGTTTGTATTCTCCCGGGCTGCGTACATCCAGTACCGGATATTGCTTAGCAATATGTAAAAACTCATTTATGTTTATTTTTTGAACAGGCATTTTGTATTACACTAAGTTATACAAATAAAAAGCCGCCAAATAAATCAGCGGCTATTTTTTATTTATGTTTTGTTTACTATCCGTTCATGCTTGTTAAAAACTCCGCATTATCTTTTGTACCCTTCATGTTTTTCAGCAATAAATTAATTGCTTCTTCAGGGTTCATATCGGCTATGTGCTTACGCAATACCCACATACGCTGGAATGTATCTTTGTCTAACAACAGGTCATCTCTTCTGGTAGATGAAGACACAATGTCAATTGCCGGATAAATCCTACGGTTTGATAATTTACGTTCTAATTGCAATTCCATATTACCGGTACCTTTAAATTCTTCAAATATCACTTCATCCATTTTACTTCCGGTATCAACCAATGCTGTAGCAATGATGGTAAGCGAACCTCCGTTTTCTATTTTACGAGCAGCGCCAAAAAACTGTTTTGGTTTTTGCATGGCATTAGCTTCCACCCCTCCACTTAATACTTTGCCGCTTGATGGAGCAACTGTATTATGTGCACGGGCCAAACGGGTAATAGAATCTAACAATATCACCACATCGTGGCCACACTCAACCAATCGCTTAGCTTTTTGTAAGGCCATAGTACTTACCCGTACGTGTTTTTCGGCGGGTTCATCAAAAGTAGATGCAATTACTTCTGCTTTCACACTGCGTTCCATATCGGTAACTTCTTCGGGTCTTTCATCAACCAGCACAATCATCAGGTAACATTCGGGGTGATTTTCGGCAATGGCATTTGCCAGTTCTTTCAGTAACATGGTTTTACCTGTTTTTGGCTGGGCAACAATCAATCCACGCTGCCCTTTACCAATAGGGGTAAAAAGATCCATGATACGGGTACTGTAATTATCGTGTTTTGTACACAGTTCTAATTTTTCGAAAGGAAAAAGTGGTGTTAAATAATCAAATGGTACCCGGTCTCTAACTTCTTCCGGAGATTTACCATTGATGGTTTCAACTTTTAATAAAGCAAAATATTTTTCGCCTTCTTTTGGCGGACGAACGCTACCATACACCGTATCGCCTGTTTTTAGTCCAAACAATTTTATCTGGCTTGGCGATACATAAATATCATCCGGAGAAGATAAATAATTATAATCGCTACTGCGTAAAAAACCATAACCATCCTGCATCATTTCCAATACTCCTTCGCCTTGTACCACGCCATCAAATTCAATATTAAATACCGGTTGCTGGCGTTGGTTAAATTGTTTTACCGGCGCAATAGCGGCGGCTTCTTCCAATTCGGTTTCAGGAGCCTGCTGATCATGTTCATCTTCGGCTGCCAGCATTTGCGCTATGGCTGCAGGTATGGTGCTTTCCATTTCTGTTATCGGTTGCACATCTGTATTATCATCACCTGTATCAACCTGTTTTTTCACCGGCTTCTTCTCTACCTCGGATTTCTTAGGTTTCGTTACCAGTTCTTCCGTACCAGCATCAGTTTTTAAAATGCGCTTACGTTTGGGCTTTTCGCCTTCCTTCTTTTTTTCGGTAGCCATAATGGTTTGGTTTTCCAGTATCTTGTTTATAAGATCCTGCTTAACTAGTTTTTTTGCATTGGAAATGTCGTATTGCTCGGCAATGTCTTGCAACTCAGGAACGAGTAGCTCGTTCAGTTGTGATATATCGTACATATAAATTTGAAACTGTGTTCTTCAAAAAATCCCGACTTAAATCTGAAATTGAAATTGAGAATTAAAATTGATGGATTAAATCGCTGATGAATGATTGCTTGAAATACCCAATCAGCCCGATTCGGTAGCAATATTACGGTGTTTTTTTAAAAAAAGGAATTTTTTTTTATAAATGGCCAATTCCTGCAACTTACCCTATTGGTTATGTTTGAGCTAAATAAGCATTTACACAATATCTTATCTTTGCAGCCAATTTATATTTTTATGTTTAACAAGCGAACAAGAATTAAAGATTTACTAACCAGCGATAAGGTTAATTATGAAGCTACGGTAATGGGCTGGGTGCGTACTTTTCGTAATAACCAGTTTATTGCCCTTAATGATGGCAGCACTAATAATAATATACAAATTGTTGCCGGACTGGGCGAATTTGATGAATCAATTTTAAAACGCATTACTACCGGAGCCTGTATTAAAGCAAGCGGCCAGGTGATAGCTTCTTTAGGCAAGGGACAAAAAGTAGAGCTAAAGGCAACATCAATTGAAATATTGGGTGATAGTGATGCGGAAAAATTTCCTCTTCAACCCAAAAAACACAGCCTTGAATTTTTAAGGGAGATAGCCCACCTGCGTTTTCGTACCAATACTTTCGGGTCGGTTTTCCGTGTACGCAATACCCTGGCCTTTGCCATTCATAAATTTTTTAATGATAAAGGTTTTGTGTACCTGCATACCCCAATCATTACGGCAAGCGATGCCGAAGGTGCAGGAGAAATGTTTAAGGTTACCACTTTGCCCCTAGATGGTACAGCCCCAAAAAATGAAGACGGCACTGTAAATTATAAAGACGATTTTTTTGGCCGTAGCACCAACCTTACCGTAAGCGGACAGTTAGAAGGCGAATTGGCTGCAATGGCCTTTAGTGATATTTATACATTTGGCCCCACATTTAGGGCAGAAAACAGCAATACCACCAGGCATCTTGCAGAGTTTTGGATGATAGAACCCGAAATGGCTTTTTATGATCTGGAAGATAATGCCAACCTTGCAGAAGCTTTTATAAAATATATTATCAGGTATGCGATGGACAATAATAAAGAAGACCTGGAATTTTTAGCACAGCGCCTTGCAGAGGAAGAGAAACAAAAACCCCAACAGGAAAGGAGTGAAATGGGACTGATGGAAAAATTGAATTTTGTAGTTGATAATAATTTTGAGCGGCTCACTTACACAGAAGCTATAGACATTTTAAAAGAAAGCAACCACAATAAGAAAAAGAAATTTCAATACCCGATAGAAGGATGGGGCACCGACCTGCAAAGCGAACATGAGCGCTACCTGGTAGAAAAACATTTTAAAAAACCGGTGATACTAACGAATTATCCCAAGGAGATAAAAAGTTTTTATATGAGGCAGAACGAAGACGGAAAAACCGTAGCTGCTATGGATATATTGGCGCCGGGCATTGGCGAAATTGTAGGTGGCAGCCAGCGTGAAGAAAGGATGGATAAGCTTACTCAACGAATGAAAGAAATGAACATTCCGGCAGATGAACTATGGTGGTACCTTGATACAAGAAGGTTTGGCAGTTGCCCTCATGCCGGCTTTGGGCTTGGGTTTGAGCGGCTGGTGCAGTTTGTAACCGGCATGGGAAATATAAGGGATGTGATTCCTTTTCCGAGGTACCCAAAGAGTGCAGAGTTTTAATTATTGGTTGGCTGTGGACAATGTTTACGTTTAAAATATATCAACTCTTTTTTAAAACCGGTGCATTGATTTAATTTTTTCATACAGGCTGGTGCAGAAGCAATAGCAATTTTCTAAGGATGCATTTGTGCGGTAGTAGGAATAAATTATAACAGCGTTAAATTTTCGATGCTACTTCCCAGCAACATCTCTCAACTGTTTTGTGTAATGGCTGAGGACGTTGCTTAAATTATTTAAATTTCGTTAAAACAACATCCCTTGCAGGAAAAGCTGCTGGGAAGGAAATTGAATCAATTTTTATATAATACCTTCTATTGGGTATTTGGGTACTGTACTAAAAACACTATTTTCACTTTATGAAAAAAGTACTCTTTACTATCGGCATTTTCAGCCTTACAATAATGTATGCTGCCGCCCAAACCACTGCAAAGGAATGGTATGATAAAGGCGTAAACCTAAAAGTTGAAAAAAAATATGAAGACGCTATTGTTGCTTTAAAAAAAGCAGCTAATTTAAACTCTTCTTATGATCAGGCATGGTACATGCTGGGATGGTGTTACAATGAATTAGAAAAATACGAAGATGCATTAAATGCTTTACAAAAAGTAAAAACCTATAATGAAGTAAATAAAGCCAACCAAAATTTTGAAATGGGATTTGCCTATTATATGCTTTTGAAATATGATGAGGCTTTAGAAAAATTTAATGCAACGATTGACTTCAATCCTGAATATATGCTGGCATATAAAGAAAGAGGAAACTGTTATTATAAAATGAAGGACTATGAAAAAGCCCTTGACGATTTTAACACGTATACATCTAAAACAAATGAAATATCCGAATCCGGGTTTTTCCACAAAAAAGGCTGGTGCGAAAATGAACTGGAAAAATATGAAGATGCTGTAGTATCGTTAAAAAGAAGTATAGCCCTTGACAATTCTTTTCCTGAAACATATAATGAATTAGGATATGCTTATTATAAGCTCAACAAAAATGATGAATCCATTTCGCAATATCATAATGCTTATAAGATAAGTAAAGAAACCTATTATACAGCCCTCAAAGGTATTGCCAACGTTTATTATGATAACCTTAAAAACTACGATTCAGCTCTTGTATATTTAGAAAAATATGCTCAATTCCAAAAGAAGGATAAAGTTGTTTATTATAAAATTGGCTGGTGTTATAATAATATGGACAAATTTGAAAAAGCAATTTCATTTTTGGAACAAGCCTTAGCATTAGACGATGAATATGAATATGCAAAAACAGAATTGGGCTATGCCAATTATAAATTAGGCTATTATGATAAAGCATTGAAAATATTTCTTGCTATAATGCAACAAAACCCTAAAGATATTCTATCACGTTATTACGCAGGGTCTTGTTATTATTATAAAAAAGACCAAAAGAATTTGCAAAAAATGATAGATGAACTGACCGCCCTTAATACAAAAGATGCATTGCAATTTGCAACCACATTAAAAGAATACATTCAAAAATTCTAAAGAGGAACCTCGTCGGAAAAAGTATAGAATTTCATTTCGCCGATATGTTGATTAAATTAATTAGTTTGCCATTTCCTTTGCTTCCCAGCAACGTCTCTCATCTGTTTTGTGTAATGGCTGAGGACAATGTTGCGTAAATTATCTAAATTTCGTTGGCACTAAGACTCTTGCAAGAAAGGTTGCTGGGAAGAGGATTTGGTAATCAATTTTATCAACAGGTCTTAATAAAGTAAAATCTTCTGAACAGTTATGGTTGAAAACTAGACGGCGGCAAAATTTCAACGTAATTTATATCTTGTACCTAAAATTATCAAGATCACCCCCGGAAAGAAAAAAGCACCTATACCCCAAGACATTTCGTCTCTATTTAGCTTTCTTGCAGATTCAATCGCTGTGTATACTGACCAAATTTTTATTAGAAAACTTAATAAAGCCCCAAAAATTATTAGTTCTATACTGTATTTTGAGCCATTCGATATAAAGTAATTAATTATTAACCCTACAATTACTGAAAAAATAATTATCCCAACACCTAAATTCAATAACTTGTTTAATTTAGGATAAGACAAGTCATATTTTTTTGCAATTTTCGCAGCTTCTGAATTTGGAATTGGAGGAGGTATAATCCTAATATAAGTAGAGATAATTTCTATTTCTTTGGCTTTTTTCCAATTATCTGTTCCTTCTTGCCAAACCATAGTATCAGAATTTATTTGATAGTTCTCTAAATCAGTTAGCTTGATTGGCCCAATGGGTTTACCGTCTTTTGAAATGAAAAAATTCATAATAGAGTTATCGAATTTATCTAATTCTGAAATTATCTGTCTTATTTTTTAGTTCTATCATTCATGAAAATTTAAATGGATAAAATAGCTACGTAATTGATACAAATATCAATTAAAGATACAAAAGTTGTTATATACTTTTAGCACTTTTAATAATACATTTCATTAAACCGGTGAAAAATTGCTCCCCGATAAATTTGTTTCGTTTATCACAAAACAAGGAGTAGTATATATGTTTATTCTAAAGATTATAAATACTCCACTGCATTTTTCCTCTCCTACTGCCGCAAGTGTTCCGCAAGATCACTTGATGCCTTACAATTCTGCTCTGATTGTGTCGGGGCATTAGAAATGCTCAATCTTTTCTTCGATACAGGTTTTCTCTTTCCATCATCATCCCACTGCTCAACCAGCCCACATCAATCCCAGGAAATGCAGAATTTTAATTATCACTTTTCTGTAGGCAAAGTTTACATTTAAAATGTATCAATTCATTTTTAAAAAACGATGCATTGATATTTATTTTTCTATCCTCCCCGTTCATGTATTTTATGGTAGCATTAATCAAATTATTTTGAAGGGGGTCTATTACCGATAAAAACTTTAATTCGGCTGCTTCAGTAAGTTTTGTTTTTATATCGAGTACATCTTCCACCATTTCTTTTATCATCTGCACCATGCACACACCCGGCACCACAGGCTGGTTGGGGAAATGCCCTTCAAATATTTTATGACCGGTATTTATGCATAGCTCTACGGATATTTCATTTTCTGAAACTAATTTTT
>DAOLYC010000063.1:0-9619 GCA_035425605.1 Ferruginibacter sp. | reverse complement strand
ATTTATTGGGCATTAAAGACCTCAGCACTTCGGATATTTCCCTTATTTTATCTACAGCAACCCAGTTTAAAGAAGTTTTACAAAGGCCGGTAAAAAAAGTGCCATCTCTAAGAGATGTTACTATCGTAAACCTGTTTTACGAAAACTCAACCCGTACAAGAATTTCGTTTGAACTTGCCGAAAAAAGATTAGGCGCAGATACCATAAATTTTTCAGCATCTGCTTCATCTGTTTCAAAAGGCGAAACATTACTGGATACGGTAAACAATATTTTAAGCATGAAAGTAGATATGGTGGTAATGCGGCATAGTGCCAGCGGAGCACCACATTTTCTGGCCAAACATATACCTGCTGCTATCATCAATGCCGGCGATGGAATTAACGAACACCCAACTCAGGCTTTGCTTGATGCTCTATCAATCCAGGAAAAAACCGGTAACTTGGCTGGGAAAAAAGTTGTGTTGATTGGCGATATCATGCACTCTAGGGTTGCCCTCAGTAATATTTACCTGTTAAATAAAATGGGAGCCGAAGTAATGGTTGCCGGCCCGCCAACATTGATACCAAAATATATTGAAGAGGCTTTGAATGTAAAAGTAGAATATGATGTTAAAAAAGCATTAGCCTGGTGCGAAGTAGCTAATGTTTTACGCATTCAATTAGAAAGACAAAACCAGGTTTTATTCTCTTCTTTACGGGAATATAATTTGGCTTATGGTGTTAGCCGTAAATTATTGGATGGGTTAAAAAAAGAAATAGTAATTATGCACCCGGGACCCATTAACCGGGGTGTAGAGATAGATAGTGATGTAGCCGATGGAAATCAGTCTATAATTTTACAACAAGTTGAAAATGGTGTGGCAGTAAGGATGGCTGTACTGTATTTGTTTGCAGGTAAAAAACCAGAGTAACAGTTAAACATTTTATCAGTTAAATATTTGTAATTCATGGATCGTATTTGTTTATTCCCCGGAACATTTGACCCCGTTACACTTGGGCATACAGATATTATTGACAGGGCATTACCTTTATTTGATAAACTGGTAATTGGTATTGGCCGCAATAGTAATAAGCAACCCATGTTTAGCGAAAAACAAAGATTAAAGTGGTTAAGAGAAATTTATAAGGGAAATCCAAAAGTAGATGTGTTGGCTTACGACGGACTGACTGCAACATGTTGCAACAAAGTTGGCGCAAAATTTATTTTACGTGGTATTAGGTACGTTAATGATTTTGAATATGAAAAAGCCATTGCCGATATGAACCGAAGCATTGATAATAATATAGAAACCATATTTCTTACCTGTTTACCTAAATATACTTCTGTTGCTTCTACTTTAGTAAGAGATGTGTTGAAAAACGGAGGAGATATTTCTCAATTTTTACCTGATGAAGTAAAGCGTTCAATAGCAAAAAAGAAATAGTTTTATCATTTTTAATCTTTCCCATGTCAATTTGGTTTAATAAAAACCTTGTATTACCCGATATTAGTACTTTAGAATATGGCAGAAAAACAATGGCCTATTACCTGGGTATGGAATGGGTTGAATTAGGCGATGATTACCTGGTAATGCGTATGCCTGTTAATGAACGTACCATACAACCTTATGGACTACTGCATGGCGGTGCCAGTTGTGCTTTAGCCGAAACAGTTGGTAGCCTTGCTTCTCATTTTGTAATTAATGCCAAAGAAAAATATTGTGTAGGGTTAGAGATTAATGCCAATCATGTGCGAAGCGCCACAAGTGGTTTTGTAACAGCTACCTGCACTGCCTTACATCTTGGTTCATCAACCCATGTATGGGATATTAAAATTCATGATGATAATAAAAAACTTGTTTGTGTAAGCAGGTTAACCGTGGCTATTTTGGAGAAGAAAAAAAAATAAATACTTGCTCATAAAACTTATAGCTGCAATAATTCTATAATCCTATCATGGTTCGTCAAAAAAAGTATTTAGTATATTTTTTATTGATGGATAGGTGTTTTCCATAGGCTGTTTAATATGCAGTGTTTTTATCCATTTTGATTCTGTAATATTTTCTTCCAATTGAGGTAAAAGTTGTTGGTTAGATGAACAAGTTAAATGAAACCAGTGCGATGTTTTTAAAAAATGTTTGCCATATTCATCATATACATGATAAGTTTCGCCAATTTTCTTTTTAAGAAATAAATCTTTAACACCTGTTTCTTCCATCACTTCCCTAAGTGCACAATCTTCCTGTTTTTCGCTCTTTTCAATTTTCCCTTTGGGTAAATCCCATTTGCCAAGTCTTTTTATAAACAGGATTTCTTTTTTTTCATTTTGTACAATGCCGCCTGCCGCTTCAATAACAGTAAAATTTTTAAAGAAAATCTTTTTTAAATGTTCAAAATCTTTATGCCAGATAACACCTGCATGAATTTCCTCTTTTTTTATTTCATGCAACATAGATTTTATAGCGCTTTGCGATATTTCATCTACAAAAACTGTATCAGGATGGTGCAATAACTCATTAATCTCTTTATCTATTTCATTACAAAGAATTACTGGTTTATTTCCAAAATATATTTTAATAAACATACTCAAAAGATTTTTACTTAAGGCTGCTATCTGTTAACTATCATAAAAAGGATAGTGGTTGAATTAAAGACTTCAGCAAAACTACTAATGCTAAAAGCTTTTATATAAATTTGCAATATGACTAACGAAAAAGCAGTAGCCGAAAAACTTTTACAAATTAATGCAATTAAATTGAGCTCCCAAAAGCCCTTTACCTGGGCTAGTGGCTGGAAAAGCCCAATATACTGCGATAACCGAAAGGTTTTATCGTTTCCATATATACGTGATTTTATAAAAAGCGAAATGTGCAGTGTAATTTTTGAAAAATTTCAACAAGCAGATGTACTGGCTGGTGTTGCTACAGCCGGTATTGCCTGGGGAGCCATGGCTGCCGACCAGTTAAAACTGCCATATAT
Organism: Ferruginibacter sp.; assembly: GCA_035425605.1. GTDB lineage: Bacteria > Bacteroidota > Bacteroidia > Chitinophagales > Chitinophagaceae > Ferruginibacter. The sequence goes on along the minus strand of DAOLYC010000063.1, from coordinate 6,661 downwards.
TTATGTGCGTCCCAAACCTAAAGAACACGGATTAGGGAACCAAATTGAAGGGGCTTTAGAAAAAGGTCAAAAAATTCTTGTAATAGAAGACCTCATTTCCACCGGAAAAAGTAGTTTACAGGTTTGTGATGTACTAAAAACTGCCGGGGCAGAAGTTATAGGTATGGTTTCAATTTTTACTTATGGTTTCGAGGTAACTGAAAAAGCATTTGAGGATGCCGGAATTCCCGTTTATTCATTAACAAACTACAAAATTTTAATTGAATTAGCCCTGCATAAAGGAATAATAGCAGCCACAGAACAAAACAGCTTGTTAAATTGGAGCATAGATCCTGGAAATTGGACAGGCAAGTAATATCTTTAGCAAAATTCATTAATAATGAAATCAATTTCACTCAGTTTTATAGCAGTTTTTTGCATGATTGCAACAAGTTATGGCCAGTATCAGAAAGTATCCGGAAAAGCAGTTATTAAAACACCCTCTGTACAATGCGAAACCTGTAAAGACAGGCTGGAATTCTTTCTTGCACGAGAATACGGCGTTAGTTCTGTAAAAGTAAATATAAAGCAAAGTACCACTACAGTTACCTGGTTAAACGATCGTACAACGCTTGAAAATATAAAAGTAGCAATTGCCAACCTGGGATTTGATGCAGATGATATTGAAGCTGAAGAATCTGCATTTAAACGCTTACCCAAAGAGTGCAGATTACACCCTAAGCCGGTAAAAACTCCGGTTAGCGAAAATAAACAATGATTTTTTTTTGTTTATTGTGATAAGTCTGTTTAATTGATTGAAAATTTTTGTAATCCTTCGTAATTAACAGGAAACGTTTTATAAACATTAGCCTTTCCCAATTTTACTGTTCCGGTAATTTTTACCATCACTTCTTTACCCAGTAACAGGGTAGGAATAGCATTTTTCATCAGGTTTTTCATATCCAATTGTATTTGTAACGGTAATGTAAATTCCGATAACCTGGGTATTGTAATTTGATAATCCTGTGAACTGTGGCCCAAATAATTATTATCTACAAAAATATCTAAATCGGTGTATTTAAGCTGTAAACCAAAATTATTGGGATTATAATAAATAAGGTCAACCTTAAGCATGCTGGCTGCAAATCCTATTTTATCTACACTAAGGTTTTTAAAATCACGATAAACAAGTTCTTTAGGAGCCTGACATGATGGCGTAAAAATTATAAATGATATAAAGAGAAAAGGGTAGAAGAGCTGCTTTGCCATTTGGGTATTTATTAAACTGTAATTTAAAATAAGAAATTTGAATTGCAATAAAATGAAAGAAAATTGAATCAAAAGTTTAACTAAATAAGTTAGAATTGGGACAGACAAAATGTCAAACGATAAATAAAATTGATTACTAACTATAATAGATACTAAAAATTTATATAAATAGTTGATATAAAATTAATAATGTACTTTATATTATAAATTAAAATAGATATAATTAAGATGAAAATAAGAATTTTTAGCTTTATAAACATACGATAAGAAATTGTAAATATTATTCAAGTAAATTTCAAATTTATATTGATTAACAAGGTTTAATAATTTTTACCGAAAATTTAATATCGTATAAAATTAAATATTCAGTTTCAATATAATTTTTTCTTTTTTGGCTGATTATTTTTTAAAGAATATTTACCTCTAAAAAAATAATTATGTAATAATCAATATTTCAATTGACCTGAATTTGGTAAAACAACTTAGAGAGAACTAGCATAATACTGTCAAAATGACTAAAATGTAAAATGAGCTAATACATAAATCAGAGGATTATCTGATTTAATAAATCTAATATAAAGCCGTACTATATAAATGAGCTTAGCAACTTACTATTGTAAGGGATGATTTTAATTTAAGCCAAAAGAAAAATTATTGTGCTGGTTAAAAGCTGTTGAAAATTTACTAGTACAATATTGAAAAGCAGTATAAATGAGTATAGATCTACGATGAAATGTTAAAAAAAATAAAGTGTAAAAAACATTTTTCTAAATTTAATACCTAAAAAATGTATTTTTATTTAAGGGAAATACAAAATTGTTAGATGTTGTTTAATGAAAATACCTATTGGGCATTTTTACTCTATATTCAGTAAAATTACGGTGAAAAAAATTTGCGTTTTCCGAAAAACGTTATATGTTTGTATCGAAATCGGAAATAACCATTACCTCGGTTATTCTGTTTTTCAAAAATATTAATCTCCAACCTCCTCTTTAGAACCATCCAATTTTGGTCCGGGAATATAAAATATACCCTACGTCAAATTTCCTGTAAAGAACTCATTCGAAACCTCAAACCACAAAGAAATGAACAAGAAATTTACGTTTTTACTATTATTATGTGCTTTTATATCTGGCACTATAACTACTAAAGCCGAAACACTTCCCTGGCTTTTTCAATTTCAATCAAATCCGGTACGTATTTCAGGTACTAATAATGCTGTAAACTCAGTTTACAGGATAGCCAATGTTAAAGCAGGTACCGATGCAATTATTACCATTGTTTCAGCTACAGGCGGTGCAACAGTTAACTTACTTGATGATAATGCGATTTCTAAGCCTGAGGCTTTTTCTCCCAATATTAAAATCAAGAAAAATTCAACTGGTTATGTTGATTTTAGGATTGATTTTGTTATTACAGGTACTTTAATACCATTTTCACAAGATAGTTTATATGCTACTGGTATTGATATTGATGGTAATAATAATGTACATGAAATAGATGGAATAGATATTGGTGGTGGTGTATCTAGCTATTGGGTATCTAGCCCGGAGATATCAGTAGTACAAAATGGTACTATGTATGTAGCCACTAATGTTGCAGGCCATGAGTATGACGGTATAGATACATCAGCCAAACAAGTAATGTTTACAGTAAAACATAATAATGTAGCTAGCTTTACTTTTAGATGTGGAGCAAGTAATTATAGCAACTCTAGCCAAAACAGGCAAACAAGTCTTTATTTCAGAGATTTTATTTATCCACAGGGAGGCCCGTTAGCAGTTACATACATATCATTTGATGCTGTAGCAAATAATAATGCAGTAACCTTAAAATGGGTAACTGCACAGGAAATTAATAACAGCCATTTTGAAGTAGAACGTTCTTTTGATAATAACAACTTTAGTACAATAGCTATTGTACTGGATGGTTTTACAACAAGCGGTACAGGAAAAAGTTATATGGCAAAAGATAATGCCAGCGAATTAAAGAGTAAATCAATAGTGTATTACAGGCTAAAACAGGTAGATATTGATGGTAAAGTAACATACAGTAAAGTATTAGCTGTAAGATTACAGGCAAAAGCCGATGTAGCAATGCAGGTTTCACCAAACCCGTTTGCACAAAATTTAAACATCAGATTTACTGCAACTGAAAATGGCATAGCTCAAATTCGAATTATAAACACTAACGGTCAAACTTTGTTATCCAAACAATCAACAATAAGTAAGGGGTTTAATAATATTCAACTTGATGGCCTTACTGGCCTTTCAAGCGGAGTTTATGTAGCCCAACTGGTTTTCAATGGTATTTTACTTGATAAACAACAGGTAGTTAAACTTAATTAAGTAACACATGTTAACTGCCGGAACCGGCAAACAAAAATTATTGCCGGTTCCTTTTCTTTTTAAAAACCTTTTAAAACGTATTTATGAAAAAACTAATTACAGTTTTCCAAAAATCATTTAACCTGTTAACAAAAAAGATCCAGGATTTACTTAATAAGGATAATGAAACAACTTTAAAAACTTTACCAGCAAGATGGGCTTTGGTTCCGGTAAAGATTAGCAACGGGCAGTTTAAAAATAAGTAACCATGTTTGTATGTAGCTAAATATTTACCCAATACAGCTTACATAGTTTTTATATAAATGAATTTATTAACCGGCAAAATAATATAACCCTAAACCACGTTTATACCCAAACCCCGGGAATTTAAACGTAAGTGCTTGGTTTACGATGTTTTCTTTGGGGGTTACAGAATCGAAAGATTCTTAACAAAAGCTGCATTTCTATGCGGCTTTTTTAATTATTCTACCTATATTTGATACCTTCCAATTTCTCTGAAAAAGTGCTTTACCATTACATGACCAAACAACATTTCCCCATTGATTTACACAACTGTTTAAGTGTTATACTAACTAATAAAAGACAATTTTATACCAAAGTATCATGAGAAAAATTTTACTTTTTTCCTTCGTTTTATTATCTATATTAACTGCCACCGCACAGGACTTTAGTAATAAAGGAAAAGATTTTTGGATAACTTCAGGCTGGCATTATGCCATGGGAACTGGCTCACCACCGGTAATGACATTATCACTTACATCCGATGTAAATACAACTTATTCAATTGAAGCTTATGGAGTAGGAGTTTTTGCATTAGGTAATATTACTGCAAACCAAGTTACTAATGTTAACGTACCCAGCACTTATTTTACATATACTCCTCCTTCAGGTGGTGGAGACGGTTTATTCAACGGTAAAGCAATTCATGTTACTGCTGCTAAACCAATAGTGGTTTATTCATTTACAACGCAGGCGCTTTCCAGCGCTGCCACTTTATGTTTACCTACCAATGTATTAGGGAAGCAATACTATGCTGCCAGTTATACACAGGTTTCTGCAAACCCTACTGGAAATAATTTTATAACTGTTATAGCTGTTGAAGATAATACTACAATTGAAATAGAACCTACTCAAATGACCGCAGGGGGATGGGCACCTGGATCCCTTAATACAATTAATCTTAATAAAGGGCAAATTTACCAGGTTTTAGGTGCAATGACTGGTAATTCAGGCTCCGACTTAACTGGTACTTCTATACGTTCAGTTGCTTCCGGAATGGGTAGTTGCAAACGTATTGCAGTTTTTTCTGGTAGTGGCAGGGTTTGGGTTCCCATTAATTGTGGCAATGGTGCAGATAACCTGTACCAACAACTTTACCCTGCTACAACATGGGGTAGAAAGTATTTAACAGTACCAAGTGCTGACAGACTTTTAAATTATTACAGAATAATATTACCAAAACCTTCTCCTACATCTAATGTAAGGCTTAACGGAGTATTGATACCAAATACATCCTTTGTTAATAATTTTTATGAATTTTCAAATAATACTCCTAATCTAATAGAAGCAGATTCAGCAATATGTGTGGCTCAGTACTTTACGAGTGCTAATTGTGTTGGTAATCCAAACCCTTATGATCCGGATATGGTAATATTAAACCCTGTTGAACAAAATATTTCTGATGTTACTTTGAACAGTTCCGACCGATTATCTCATTCCACAACACCACAACATTATATTCATGTAATTATTAAAAATAGTGGTACAGCCATTTCGTCTTTTAGATTTGATGGAGCTGCAATTCCACCTACTGCATTTTGGACACCTCATCCGCAGGATCCAACTTATTCTTATTTATATCTAAAAAATATATCTGAAACATATCACTCTTTAAAATCTGACAGTGGTTTTAATGCCATAGCTTATGGCTACTCACAAAATGAAACCTACGCTTACTCAGCCGGCACCAATGTAAAAGACCTTTACCAGCAAATTCAGGTTCAAACTCAATATGGAATAGAAACTACACCATCTGTTTGTTCGGGTTCACCATTTCGTTTTAAAGTGTCATTACCTTATTGTGCCGATTCCATTCGCTGGGATCTTACAAACCTTCCCGGCCCACCGGTTCCTGCAATTGATACCATCAGATATACTACATGCACACCGGGAGCAGGCGGCCCCGATTCAACAACAATAGTTAACGGTGTAACTTTATATTGGTATTCTCTACCGAGCTTGTATGCTTTTAGTACAGTAGGTATTTACCCTGTATCAATTACAACCTATTCGCCAAATGCTTCTGGCTGCGGCTCTGAGCAACAAATAGATTTTGAATTACAGGTTTCCGATCCACCGGTTGCAAGTTTTAGCTGGACTCCCGGTGGGTGTGTGGCCGAACCATACCAGTTTACTGAAACAACGCCGCAAACTCCAAAATCTACTTATAAATGGTGGTGGGATTTTGGTGACGGTTCGCCTACATCTAACCTCCGTAACCCTGCACATACTTTTACTGCACCGGGTACTTATAATGTAAGGTATTCATCAATTACAACTCCCGGTTGCTTAAGTGATACTATTGTACAGCAGGTTACTGTTCCTGATTTACCCAATGCAACAATTAATGGTAATACTACAGTTTGTATTAATGCACCGCAACCTGTTATAACTTTTACCGGCACACTTGGTACGGCTCCTTACACATTTACCTATACAATAAATGGCGGCCCACAGCAAATAATAAATTCAACTGGTAATACAGCAACAGTTCTTGTACCTACAAATGTTGCCGGCCCATTTGTTTATAATTTAATTAATGTACAAAATGTTGGATCAACTTTATGTACCCGTTCCATTACCGGCCAGTCGGCAACGGTAAATATTAACCCCGATGCCACTATTACTTTAACATCAGCTATTGGAACAAATAGCCAGACTGTTTGTATAAATAATCCAATCACCAATATAACTTATGCCATTGGAGGAAGCGGCACAGGAGGTACCATTACCGGTCTTCCTGCTGGTGTTACAGGAAATTTTGCAGGCAGTGTTGTTACAATAAG
>DAOLYC010000062.1:0-9641 GCA_035425605.1 Ferruginibacter sp. | reverse complement strand
ATCAGGGCATTTATCATCTGCATCTGCAATTCCATCACCATCTTTGTCAGGACAACCCTGTAGCGATGCAAGGCCGGCTACATCCGGGCACTTATCCACATCATCTAAAACACCATCGCCATCCCTGTCTTTAGGTGGTTCTACCACAGGAACAGGAACAACAGCAGGCGCTACTTTCTTTTTTGTAAGTGCTACTGCTACTCCAATACTATGATAAAAATGATAAGTTGCATTTTCAGTAACAGGTATCCGATATTGCGAATTAGCCAAAATAAATACACCATCAAGCAATCTTGCCTGTAAACCTACACCTACTGGTATAAATGCTGAATAATAACCTTTGTATTTTGAACCGCCAACACCGGCAGTAACAAAAGGTGTTACACAATAATTATCGGTTAATAACTTTAAATTGGCTGTGGCTGCGCCTTCCAATAACAATTTTGAACTAACATCAAGTGGTTTACCATTAATTGGGTAGCTTAAGAAAGTTCCTGTTAGTGTACCTGCAAAATCAATATGGTTGGTTAATCCTTGCAAATAACTAATGGCAATACCCGAATTCATGTGTTTGGTTTTATACCACTCTTTTGATTGCATAACACTGGCTAAACTTTTTGACCTTAAATCGGCTGCAGTTTTAAAATCGGTTAAGCCAAAATGAATGGCCAGGGTTGGCCTTTTTTTGTATTCGTTTTGTGCAAACACTGTCGAAAACAAGCTTACACCTATACATACTAAAATAATTTTCTTCATAATTTGTTTTATTTTCTGAATCGCAGCAAAATTAGCTGCTTAGTTCCAAATGGTGAAATATTTTTACTCAAAAATTACTTAGTAATGCTGACTTACTGAGTAACCTGCTTTTTCCCTATTACTTCAACTTTTACACGGGTAAGCCCCCTATCTATATAACCTAATTTTGAAGCCGCAGCCTTGGACAAATCAACAATCCTTTTCATACGTGGATGTATCCGGTCGTTTATTTTAACTACAACCGATTTGCCATTTCTAAGGTTAGTAACTTTAATCCAGGTTCCCATTGGCAATACATTACAGGCGCATGTAAGTTTTTTTTGGCTGAAAATTTCACCATTAGCTGTACGGCGCCCATTAAATTTATTGCTATAATAACTGGCCTGCCCATAAAATACCCTTGTTGTTTTTTTTGTACTTTCTTTTTTAGCCGGTGCTTTACTCTGTGCTTTTGTACCAACAGGTGAACAAATTACTGTAATGGCAACAAACAAGCCAAAAATACCAGCAAGCCCAAATATTTTTTGCAATACAGGTTTCATGTACATGATTAAAGATAATACAATTTAATCCTAACAGTGATCAGTTTTTTACAATGTATTTATCAATAAGTGTTTTATCATCACCATATATATCATCATAAAAAACAATTTTGCCTTTTTTACCTTCGCATGTAAAATAACGTATAAATAAAGCCAACTGATTTTTTACATCAATACGATGATGTTCTTTTTTTGCAATCCAGTTATTTATTGAATCGGCATTGTATTTTAATGTTTGTTTACTTTTATTTAATGTACTATCGTTCATGGCAATATAATGGGCAAGTTTATCCCAATCCTGCACACGTACACATCCATGACTTAATGCCCTGGAAGAATTTTTAAAAAGATAACGTTGATTAGTATCATGCAGGTAAACAAAATATGGATTATTGAAATTGAATTTTATAACACCAAGCGAATTATTATCGCCACTACCCTGCATTACTTTATAAGGTATGCCTCTTGAATATTTACTCCAGTTTACCGTTGTAGGATCTACTATTTCACCTTTATTGTTTATTAATTTTAATCCGATACGTGAAATATAGTTTGGATTGTTTTTTAACTTAGGCAGGTATTGTTTTACAATGATGCTGTTAGGAACGGTCCATGTTGGATAAGTGATCATATCCGAAATTTTTGCTGTTAGCAATGGAGTTCGTGTATCTGGTTTACCACATATCACTTTAGATTCAAACACAATTGTATCGGCATTAAAAACCCGTAAATAATACCCGGGCAAGTTTACCCAAATATATGTTTCGGGCATTTTTTCTGGTAACTGTTTATACTTATCCATTGTTACTGCAATCCGGTAAAATTTTTCTACATCATTGTTATTAAGAGAGTTTATTACATTTTTACCGTACTTACCATCAACTGTAAGGGCATGTTTAATCTGGTACTTTTTTATAGCTTTTGTTAGTTGTACCGTATCGGGCATATTAATGCCTGAATCCATACATGCACTTTCTATCAACCTTTTCTTAAGCTGTTTAATAAAGTAAAGTGAATCAGTTGCGTTTCCTTTTCTGAAAGGATAGGTTATTCGGGTGTATTGCTTACGATCCATACTGTCAACAAAATATTTTATACCCTTTTTTAATTCCCAATATCCTTTATGTTGCGGCTGCAATGAATTTAGTAACACTGTAAATTCTTTTTTATCAATCATTGTATTTAATGTAGCAATAAAAAATTTACCAATAAGCACTGAATCTTTATTTAATGATAGGCTGTCTGGTTGTAGCCTTCCCTGTTTTAAATCTTTTATAAGATGCATAAATCCATCGGTAAAAAGTAAGTCGGCTTTTGTCCAGTAAACAGCATTCATACGGGTTACAGAATCAGCATCCAATGTATCTTTTAAAAACTTTAGTTTGCTAAAATGATAATCCTTAGGAAAAAGGCCTTCATATTCTGCCTGTGCAATATACTTGTACAACGAATCGGTAAGGGGTTTCCATTTTGCGGCAGAACTCCATATCGGTGTATAATTTGTTTGGCTGTAAAACTCTTTTACCACCATGGGTAACTGTAAACTTATACTATCATAAATTTTTGCATTGCTGGCAGAAATTCCATTTAATACATCGCTGATATTATCTGTTACATGGCTATCCATACTTACCGGATCGGCAACAACATCGGTAACCTTATTCTTTTGTTTATTATTACACGACAATAGAAATAAGATAGCAATTAAAATAAGTTTATAGCTGTTAACGGATTGTAGTTTTTGCATAACTCAGGTTAAATATTTGTAACTTGAAATACAATTTTTCAAATTTTATTTATAAGGGTATATATGATGAACAAGATAATACATCGGTTTCAATTGTTACTAATTTACGAAATAGTTTTTATGTTGATGGCTTCTGTAACTTTTGCACAAGACACTGTATTGAATAAATATGGCCTTTGGGTTATCAAGGATATTAATCAACTGCAAAAAACAATAAATCAAAATAGTGGTAAAGCTATGGTTGATATAAAAAAAGCAATCCCCGGCCTTCAACTCGACCTGCGATATGCAGGCACAAATAATTTTATGCACCAAAAATTATATCCATCTTTACGAACAACTTATTTACGAAAAGATGTTGTAGATAATTTAATGAAAGTGCAAACTGAATTATTGAACCAACATTTGGGGCTAAAAGTGTTTGATGCTTACCGGCCTTATTCGGTAACAGAAAAATTATGGGAACCTGTACAAGATGACCGATATGCTGCCGACCCCAAAAAAGGCAGTGGCCACAACAGGGGTATTGCCGTGGATTTAACCATCATAAACTTAAAAACAAATAAAGAGTTAGATATGGGTACCGGCTTTGATAATTTTAGCGATACTGCACACCTTACTTTTAAAAATTTACCTGGCTCGGTTTTACAAAACCGAAAGTTACTACAATCTATCATGGAAAAATATGGATTTACTGCCTTGAAAACCGAATGGTGGCACTTTTCGTTACCCAATGCAATAGATTACGAATTGATGGATATTAGTTTTAAAAAATTATCTACTTTAAATAAAAAAAAATATGCTAACACAAACTTTAAGTGATCTTTTTGAAAGAGATTTGAAAAGATGTATTGATGAACTGAACTTGTACAAAGATGAATATGACATTTGGAAAACAACTTCGGGCATCAATAATTCAGGCGGTAATTTATGCCTGCACCTGGTAGGAAACCTCAATCATTTCATTGGCGCTGTATTGGGTAATACGGGATATGTAAGGCACCGGGATGATGAGTTTAGCCTGAAAAATGTTTTACGGCATGATTTGATTTTGAATATCGAAAACTGCATCCTGATTATAAAAAACACTTTTGATAAATTATCGGATGAAGAGATGTTACATAATTTTCCATTAGAAAAACATGGAGAAACTGTAAGCAATACACACATGCTTTTACACCTTTACGGACACCTTAATTATCACCTGGGACAAATTAATTATCACCGCAGGATGATAAGTTAAGAAGATATAATCCTTGGTAATTTTTGTTCAAGCATCATTAAATCGGTAAGAACTATAGCTGTAACAGCTTCCAGTATAACCGGAACCCGTAAGGCTATGCAAAGGTCGTGCCTGCCTTTTACAGAAAAGTTTTCTACTATACCGGTTACTAAGTTTAAAGTTTGTTGTTCGATTGGTGTTGATGAAGTAGGTTTTATAGCGATACGAAAAACCATTTCATTATTATTAGTTATACCACCAACTATACCGCCAGCATGATTGGTAAATGTACTGCCAGATGTATCTTTTAAAGCATCGTTATGCTGGCTGCCAAACATTTTTGCTGCAGCAAAGCCAGTCCCAAATTCAATACCCCTTACTGCAGGTATGGCAAACACAGCATGGCTGATGATTGATTCAGCCGAATCGAAAAAAGGTTCGCCTAATCCAACAGGCAACCCATTTACAACACATTCAACAATACCTCCTACAGAATCTTTTGCATCAATGGCTTTTTGCAATCCTTTTTCAACATCCTGCTCACCACCTATTTCTTTAATGTAAGATTTGATATCAATTGTTGGTAATAGTTTTTTTGCAATTACACCAGCAGCTACCAGGCAAACCGTTAGCCTGCCGCTAAAATGGCCGCTGCCTCTGAAGTCTTCGTAGCCTCCAAATTTTTTTGAAGCAGTAAAATCGGCGTGGCCGGGCCGGGGTACTGCACGTAACTTCTCATAATCGGCACTACGTGTGTTATTATTTTCAAATAAAATGGTAATGGGGGCACCGGTTGTTTTTCCATTAAACAACCCCGATTTTATAAGCGGTATATCATCTTCTTTACGAGGTGTTGTACCTTTTGCGCCAGGTTTCCTTCTATCAATATCAATTTTAAAATCATCAACAGATAAGGCCAAACCTGCCGGACATCCATCAATTGTTACACCAACACATTCGCCATGCGATTCGCCAAAAATATGTACCCTGAAAATACGTCCGAATGAATTCAATCTTATTTAATTTTATTGGTAATTAACTATGCAAACCTTTTTATTTTAAATCAAAGATACAGCTGCATGTAGCAATTTCAAATCATCAAAAAAATTAGGGTACGATTTATTTACTGCTTCTGCATCTTCAATAAATGATGGGCCATTTGCCTTTAAAGCAGCAACAGCACATGCCATTGCAATCCTGTGATCGTGATGCGAATTAAAAGTAGCTGCTGTTATTTCACATCCACCTTCCACCAACATTAAATCTTCCTGCAAGGTTATCTTAATACCCATTTTAGCAAATTCCTGTTGTAAAGTTATTGCACGGTTACTTTCTTTATGCAATAATCGCTTTACTCCAGTTAATACCGATGTGCCATTGCAACATGCTGCCAATGCCACTAGTGGAGGAAACAGGTCGGGGCAATCGGTTGCATCAAATTGAAATGGTTTACCATTTTTACCTAATGCCGTATTTATAGAAATTTGTTTTTCTTCTATCGAAATGTTTGTACCACAATCCATCAAGGCTTTTAATATTGCTTTATCGGCTTGTGTTGAAAAAATATCCAGGCCGGTTATTGTAATACTCCCCGCAATTGCCGCAGCTACTAATAAAAATGCAGCACCGCTCCAATCGCCTTCTATAATTATAGTTTGATGAGCCTGGTTTTTGCGATGCGGTTGAATTAAAAATTTCTGGTAGTTATCATTTTCAACCTTGTAGCCAAACTGGTTCATCATTTGCAATGTAAGATCAATATAAGGCTTGCTTTTTAAATTTATTACCGTAATGGTTACCGGCTTTGTTGCAGCATTGGCAAAGGCTATCAATAACCCTGTTAAAAATTGTGAGCTTAATGAACCATCAATTATTATATCTGCAGGCTGTAATGGCCCTTTTATTGTTAAAGGCAAATGCCCATTATTTGAGTAAAAATTAACTCCCAATTGTGGGAATATTTCATCAAAAAAATTCATAGGCCTTTTTAATAAACTACCTGTTCCATTTATTGTTATTTGTGCCGAAGATAATGCCACAATTGGAGCAAACATTCTTATTCCTAAGCCACTTTCACCACAATTGATTTCTGCAGATTTGTTTTTAAAATCACTACTGCCGATATTTAATTCATCATTTGCAATTTCAATGGTAGCACCTAATTTTTGAATGATATCCAACGCTGCCAGGTCATCATTACTTTTTCCTGCATTAAGTATGGTTGTTTTTCCGTTGGCAAGCAATGCCATAGCACATGCCCGCTGCATGCTGCTTTTAGATGCAGGCGCTTTTATGGTTCCTGAAATTATTGATGGGTTAACTTTTACAATCACTATAATATTTCTTTAAACCTTTTTTCCAAATCAACTAGGGTTACAAATTTTATTTCGGCATGTCCTATACTTTTCAATAAAATGAAATAAATGCCATCAGACTTTCGTTTCTTATCCATTTGTAATATTTTAAAAACTTCTTCGTGGTTTGTTTCCACATCAACAGGTAATTGATACAAGGTTAAAAGTTTCACTATCTTTTCGGCTTGCGAAAAATGAAAATCATTTATTTTTTCTGATAAGTTACAAGCTGCCACCATACCAATACTTACTGCATGGCCATGTGGTAAGCCATGCAGGTTTTCAATTGCATGGCCAATGCTGTGGCCAAAATTTAATAATTTCCTATCGCCTTGTTCAAATTCGTCATTGGCTACAATGGTAGTTTTGATGGCAACATTTTTTTCAATAAGGTCTGCAATCAATGTTTTGTCATTTTGATAATCATGTAATGAATATCTTTCTAATGCTGAAAACATGATGGCATCTTTTATACATGCATGTTTAATAATCTCGGCAAACCCGTTTACCCATTCTTTAACCGGTAAGGTTTGTAAAAAGCTGTAATCGTAAAATATAAATTCCGGCTGACGGATGGTACCGACCAAATTTTTGTATAATCCGGTATCAATACCATTTTTGCCACCAATGGCAGCATCAACCATTGCCAGTATGGTTGTAGGTACAAAACCACATTTTATACCACGCATGTAAATAGCTGCTACATAACCGGCAATATCTGTAATTACACCGCCACCAACACCAATCAGCATGGTATCTTTATTGGCTCCTTTTTTTATCAACTCATCAATAATAAAATCAACTGTTGTCTGGGTTTTATAAGCTTCGCCGGCTGGTATCTTTATGGTTGGATAATGTTGAAATTTATTGTTGTGCAGCTTATACACATTTTCATCTGTAATAAAAACAATGGGCGAGCCTGCTGCTAGGATATCGATGCTCATAAAATCAGCATCAAAATAACAGTTTACTGTTTTTTGTGAAAATATGTATTCGGTCTTTTGCATACTTTTTAGGAGTTCATTATTTTATTCTGATGCTGGATACTCTCCAGGTGAACGGCATCAAAATATTTTGTGATAAATTCTTTCGACAGGCCCAGCTTCTCTCCTTTTTGAAATGCCCGTTCTAAAATTTCGTTCCAGCGATTGGTTTGTAAAATGGTAATATCATTATCCCTTTTGTATTCACCAATTTTATCTGACAGTTTCATACGTTGTCCCAGCAAAGTCATCAATTCATCATCAACCTGGTTAATCTGTTCACGTAAGGTTGTTAAGGCGGTAAGAAATTCCTGCACGGTTGTACTTTCCTGGCGCCAAACCAGTTCATTCAATAATTCCAACAATCTTTCCGGTGTTACTTGTTGTTTGGCATCGCTCCAGGCTTTGTCGGGGTCAATATGGCTTTCCAGCATTAACCCGTCAAAATCAAGGTCAATACTTTTTTGAGAAACAGATTGCAGCATAGAGCGGTTTCCGCAAATATGCGATGGATCGCAAATTAGGGGCATTCCCGGAAAACGGCGTTTCATTTCAATAGGTAAGTGCCACATGGGTGCATTGCGATATTCCGTATTGCCATAAGAAGAGAATCCCCGGTGAATCATTCCTATTTGCATAACACCTACTTTTTGCAAACGTTCAATACCTCCACTCCATAATTCAAGATCGGGATTAATAGGGTTTTTTATTAACACAGGTATATCAATACCTTTAAGTGCATCTGCTACTTCCTGTACACTAAATGGATTTACAGTAGTTCGTGCGCCTATCCAAAGCATATCCACATCAAACTTCAATGCATCTTCTACATGTTTTGCTGTAGCTACTTCAACAGTTGTTGGCAGGCCAGTAATTTTTTTTGCTTGCAGCAGCCATGGCAAACCAATAATACCATTTCCTTCAAACATACCTGGTTTAGTACGGGGTTTCCAAATGCCTGCACGTAACATATCAACCATACCTGTTTTAGCCAATCGTGTAGCTGTTTCAATCATTTGCTCTTCTGTTTCGGCACTACAAGGGCCACTTATAATAAGAGGGCGTTTTTTCCATTTTGCCTGAATTATATCCTTCATAGTTTGTACTTCTGTTTGCATGTAAAATTAGTTTTTGTTATTAGTATTTATTAATGTTGTTTTTGTTAAACCAGGTTTTAGTTATTTTCTGTTGATGTTGATAGGTTATGCCATGTTGTATAATCCATTTCAAATTTCAGTTCGCCCTTTCCGTACACACCAACCTCTTGCCAACCCTGCATACGATAAAATTTTTGAGCCCTGCTTAATGGATCGGTACTTAACCATATTTTTTCTTTACTATTATTAAAATACCAGTTCATCATTATGCGGTGCAATTGTTTGCCAATACCTTTCGCTTCAAAATCCGGATGAATAAAAAGTGCCCATACATTATTATCTACCAGGTCAACTATTGCAAAACCTGCAATTGTTTTATCTATTTCGCAAACCCAACCTTTTCCCCTGTTCAATATATAATCTTCCACATCCTTATTTGTAACAAGTGATGGATCGGACAATTGATTTTCCTTTACTGCATTACGCACAAATTGTATTTGAGGTATATCATTTATTGTTGCTTCTCTATAAATCATAGTAATTATTTTAAAATTCTTTTAATTTTATTTGCATTTTCAATCAGTTCAACCAGGTAATTCATATTTTCTTTTTCAATACTTGCTTTAAATTTTCTTAATTGTGATATATGTTCATTTAATACGTCAAGTACATTTTCTTTATTCTGCATAAAAATGGGTGCCCACATTGCCGGGCTGCTTTTTGCAAGCCTAACAGTGCTTTCAAATCCTCCGCCTGCCATTTCAAAAATCGTATCTTCTTCTTTTTCTTTTTCTAACACTGTATTGGCTAAAGCAAAAGATGTTATGTGCGATATATGACTTATATAGGCAGCATGAACATCGTGGTTAGCTGCATCCATATAAATGATGTGCATTTTTAATTGTTTGTAAAGTTTTTCAACTGTACTTAAAGCGTTTTC
>DAOLYC010000061.1:0-9679 GCA_035425605.1 Ferruginibacter sp. | reverse complement strand
TTGTTTCCTCATCAAGTTGCTGAAGCATTACATTACGGTTCATAAACAATAATATTTTTTTAACCGTTTTGAGTGGGATGATAATTATTTTTTTTTTGAAAATATTTTTTTAGCAATTGCTGATTGTTGACTTCACTGCATTTTTCCAACCGGTAGCTAATGACATTCTTTTTTCATTATCCATATTTGCTTCAAATATTTTATTGATCTGCCATTGTTTTTGTATTTCGGAAATATCATCCCAATAACCAACGGCCAATCCTGCAAGATAAGCAGCTCCTAAAGCGGTAGTTTCGGTAACCATTGGCCGCAAAACTTTTGTATTTAAAATATCAGCTTGAAATTGCATAAGCAAATCATTAGCAGTAGCACCTCCATCAACCCTCAACTCTTTAATAGAAATTCCAGCATCCGCTTCCATAGCTTTTAATACATCCATTGTTTGAAAGGCGACACTCTCCAAAGCTGCACGAGCAATATGACTTGCAGTGCTTCCCCTGGTAAGTCCGGTTATGGTTCCTTTTGCATTTTGTTTCCAGTATGGTGCGCCAAGCCCGGTAAATGCCGGAACCACATATACATCGCCATTGTCTTTTACTTTCAATGCCAGCTCTTCTACCTCGGCAGAATTTTTTATAATCCCCAATCCATCTCTTAGCCATTGCACAACAGCGCCGGCAATAAATACACTTCCTTCTAAAGCATATTGTGTTATACCGTTTACTTTCCAGGCAACGGTTGTTAGCAAATTATTTTTTGATTCCACAGGCTTTTCTCCTGTATTCATCAGCATAAAACAACCTGTACCATAAGTATTTTTTACCATGCCCGGCTGTGTACACATTTGCCCAAATAAGGCCGATTGCTGATCGCCGGCAATACCTGCTATGGGTATATTATGTGCAGTGATTATGTTTTGAGTAATGCCATACACTTCGCTGCTACTGCAAATTTTCGGCAACATGTTTGTGGGAATATCAAATATTTTTTCAAGCTCTTCATCCCAATGCAGGGTATGAATATTGCAAAGCATGGTACGGGATGCATTGGATACATCGGTTACATGAATCTGTCCTTTGGTTAAATTCCAAATAAGCCAGGTATCAATTGTTCCAAAACATAATTCACCTTGTTCTGCTTTTTTTCTTGCACCTTCTACATTATCCAAAATCCATTTTATTTTACTGGCCGAAAAATAAGCATCTACAATCAAACCTGTTTTTTGCTTAATTATATCATCCAATCCTTTTGCACGCAGTTCATCGCAAAAATTAGCCGTTCTTCTATCTTGCCACACAATGGCGTTATATATGGGCTTACCGGTATTTCTATCCCAAACCACTGTAGTTTCTCTTTGATTGGTAATACCTATTGCCGCAATATTATGAGGGGATAATCCCGCTTTTGTTATTACTTCTACAGCCACACTCAATTGTGTGCTCCATATTTCGTTGGCATCATGCTCTACCCATCCGGATTGAGGAAAAAACTGTGTAAATTCTTTTTGTGCAACAGCTATTATGGAACCCTTTTTATCAAAAATAATTGCACGGCTGCTGGTTGTACCCTGATCGAATGCTAAAATATATTGGTGCATGAAAATTTATTTTCTTCAAGTTAAATACAAAAAACTAAATAATGGTTTTAGTAAGTTAAAACATAAAAAAAGCTGCATGGTCAACACCACACAGCTTACTTAACTCCAAAAAAAATATTTATCCTCTGCGGCCTTTACCTCTTTTATGAACAGTAGTTTTTACTCTTGTATTTCCTGCCGGCCCGGTAACTTTTGTACGGGTAACCCTGTAATTTTTACGGGCAACAGTTGTACGGGTTCTAACAATTGTTGAGGATGTACGATAAGGTTTGTAAATACGATGAGCCGTTGTTACCCGATGTGTGCGTACGATGGCAAAATGAGTGTGGTAACGATAACAACCAGGACGGAAAACACGCCATGTAACCGGGTGCCATGGTCTCCACCAATTGGGATAATGCCTCCACCGGAAAGGAGAAACCCATGGAACATAAGCAGGGCGAAAAACAAAACGTACACTTGGCCAATAAAAAACATTTACCACAATACGTACCGCATACCTATTTGAAACAGACGGGCCACTTGCAGTTTCATCACTGTTGTTATATATAAATGCTTCATCTCCCTCATCAGATGGTTCAACAATTTTTTGCTCACCAAAGATATCTTCATCGCCAGTAATTTGAATCACAGCAGTAGTATCTCCTGTTTTTTCAAGTTCAATCACAGCAATATCCTGGCTCTCTGTTTCAGATACTGGCACCTGTAAAATAAAAATATGTGCATCGCCATCTTTTTTATTGATGACCTTAATATAATCCGTTTCCCCATCGCCATTTAGGTCTAAATTATTTACATTTTTATCCTGGGTGTTAAGAAGTTTTTCAAACGCTTCAGGCGAAGATGATTGTTTAAATAATTCTAATGCACCCTGCAAGCTGAAATTATCGCCCGGAAGGCCGGTGGAGTCTTGCTGTGCATAAATATTGCCTGAGCTAACTGCCACAAACAATAAAATGAAAAGGCTTTTAATTTTTTGCATAATAGTTGATTTTTGTATGCATAAGACTGTACCAACATAACAAAGTTTATTGGCATTATCGTTTTATTTTAAAAGAAATACCAAAATAAAGAGCGTTTTAGTAATTACATTTATATTTGCAACATAGTAGCAAATATAAATGTTGATAAAAAGCCATTCTATAAAAAAAATTGTTGCCGCATTTTTGTTGCTGGTATTTGCTTTTAGCATTACTCCTACCATAATTTTACATAACTGGTTTGCCCATCATACCGATGCTGTTGCTAATAAGCGTGAGCATCACAAAGAAACAATAGGCATAAAATTATTTAATTGCCATTGCGATAATATTGTAGCGGTATCTCCATTTACAGAGCCTGAAAAAATTGATCTCTTACCAATAGTTCGGCATTACACTGTTGCATCAACGGTTGTAAAAGTTTATCCTATTTCCACAGCATCTATTTTATATTCATTACGAGGGCCACCGGCAGTTTAATTGAATTTTAAATAAACAAATTTTTCATGTTCATTAGCATGAAGTTTTTTGTGATACCATTTAAACGATTTTAAACTACATTATATGCGAATTTTTATAAGATACTTTTGTTTTTTTTCTTTTACTTTTCTTTTTTATACAAATATTTATGCTGCATTAAAAACAACAGTTAATGGCACTTTCTTTGGTAAAATAATTGATAGCAAAACCGGCTCCCCCATTGAAGCTGTAACCATTTACATTTCTGACATTAAATATGGTACTGCTTCGGATGCATTGGGCAGGTTTATCATAAAAAATATTCCTCCCGGTAAACACCTTGTTGAAATATCGCATATAGGTTATAACAGTATTATTGAAACCATTGACATCAACACCGATATCAATAAAGATTATACACTCAGCGAATCTATAGTAGAAAACAATGCTGTTGTTGTTACGGGTGTAACAGGCGCAACTCAGCTAAAAAAAATCCCCTTTGCGGTTAGTGTAATGCGTAAAGAAGATTTTTTTAGAACTACTTCTACAAATATTATTGAATCGCTTACAAAGATTGCTGGTGTATCAACATTGGCAACTGGGCCAGCCATTTCCAAACCTGTTATACGAGGCCTTAGTTATAACCGTGTGCTAACTATTAATGATGGTGTACGCCAGGAAGGACAACAATGGGGCGATGAACATGGTATTGAAGTGGATGAAGCCAGTGTTAGCAAAATTGAACTTTTAAAAGGACCTGCGTCTATCATTTACGGTAGCGATGCAATGGGTGGAGTTATAAACATTATAACCAATGTACCGGTTCCGCAAAATACATTAAAGGCTAATCTTTCAAGTAACTATCAATCAAATAATAACCTGCGTACTCTTAATTTTAATATAGGTGCCAATAAAAATGGTTTCAACTGGAACATATACAGTTCCAACAAAGCAGCTTCAGATTATAGAAATAAATACGATGGCAGGGTTTTTAATTCGAAGTTTAAAGAAAATAATGTTGGCGGTTATATAGGCTATAACGGCAGGTGGGGCTTTAGTCATTTACTGGTAAGTAATTTTAATTTAAAAGCCGGGCTGGTTGAAGGCGAAAGAGACAGCGCCGGATATTTTATCAAGAATATTGCCGGAGGTTTAACCCAAAGAGTTACAAGTGCTGATTTTAAAACGACCACAGCACAGATACCATACCAACATATACAACATTTTAAAATTGCAACAGATAACAACATCAGGTTTGGTAAAAATTACCTAACATTTAATTTAGGTTATCAAATAAATAAAAGAGAAGAATTTGGTAACCCCGATGACCAAAATGAACGGGCATTATTTTTTAACCTGAAAACATTTACTTACACAGGACAGTTTCATTTTGCAGAAACAAATAATTGGCGAACTTCTATTGGCATTAATGGCATGCAACAAAATAATACCAATAAAGGTATAGAGCAACTGATACCTAATTACAATCTTTTCGATTTTGGAGTTTATGCCTTTACACAGAAAATTATAAATAAAATTACCCTTAGTGGGGGGTTACGTTTTGATAACCGACATGTTGATGCCGGTAATTTATTAGATGGCGGTGCAATAAAAGGAGGAGCATTTAAAAAATCGTTTTCAAATTTTTCGGGTAGCGCTGGCGTAGCTGCACAGGTAAGTAAAAAAGTAAATTTAAAATTAAATATTGCAAGAGGATTTAGAGCGCCAAGTATTCCTGAGCTGGCAAGCAATGGCGCACACGAAGGAACCATTAGATATGAATATGGCAATAACCACCTAAAAAGTGAAACCAGCTTACAGGTAGATGCAGGCATTGAGTATGGCACCGAACATATTTCTTTTGGCTTATCGGCTTTTTATAACAGCTTTAATAATTTTATTTTTTACAGAAAATTATCAGCAATTAACGGCAGCGATAGCCTGGTGATTGTTAATGGCGATGCATTAACTGCTTTTAAATTCGATCAAAATAAAGCAACATTAACAGGCTTCGAAGCCACATTGGATATTCATCCGCACCCGCTTGACTGGTTGCACATTTTAAACAGCTTCTCGCTGGTAAGCGGACAATTAAAAACACCTATCGAAGGAAATAAATTTCTTCCTTTTATACCTGCCACTAAATTGGTAACAGAAATTAAAGGAAGCTTTAATGACCTAACCAAAAACATTCACAACTTTTATATAAAGTTTGAAGTGGACAATACTTTTGATAAAAACAATGTATTTACAGTTTATAATACCGAAACAAAAACACCGGGTTATACTTTGTTAAATGCTGGCATTGGCGCCGATGTGGTTTCTGCAAAAAACAAAACTTTATTCAGCCTTAGTTTTAGCGCTTTAAATATTGCCGATGTAGCCTACCAAAATCATTTAAGCCGCCTTAAATATGCCGAAGAAAATTTAGCAACCGGCAGGCAAGGCGTATTTAATATGGGAAGGAACTATAGTATTAAAATTAATGTTCCGCTGAATATTAAATTATAGAAATAATATTTTTAAAACAACGTACATTATAGTTGCAAAGGATTACCGGTTTTTTAATTTTTTTCTATACCACATTAAAAAACCGGTAATGCTTAACAGGCTTCCGCTTAAGCCAAACAAAAAATAAATTATTTTGATACCCAAACCTCCATAATTACCCATGTGTATTTGAGAATTAATGATATCGTACCTGTCGTCAGCATCTATTTCATTAATGAATCTTGTATTTGAAATTAGGCCTGTACTATCTAAAAAAATAACATCGGCAAATTTTTTTGAGTGTATGTAAGCATTTCGGCTACGACTGCCATAAACTGCGGTTTTTCCTTTATTACTTTGAGCAAAATAAATTACATGGGCAGTAAAATCAGGATAATGTTTTTTTATTTCGGCATAGGCAGCATCAAATTTAAAATTTAAAGGTGGAGAGGCTTTTAAAATGGGTTGATACTCATAGGCTGCATAAAATTCCTTTTTAAAAACATAGCGTTGCATCCAAAATCCTGTAACTGCAATCATCAAATTAAACAGCAAAGCATATACGCCAATAACCTGGTGCAAATTTTTTGAATTGTAAACTGCTTTATCAAACATTAAAACTGCTATAATTTTTCTTCTAAATAATATTATCCCGGTAATTAAGCTCAACAGGAATACAATTGCAAATAACCCAAGCAACCATTCGCCTGTTTTTCCTGCATGAAAACTATTATGGAATTTTGAAAGCCAGCTCATAAAATTATTCCTGAAATCATTGCTACCGCCTCTTGTAGTTAACACTTTGGCAGTCTGGGGATGAAGAAAAACTTCCAAAGCTTTAGCGCCATTTTTATATGATGAATCGTAAATTATAAAAGATACGGGCTTGTCATTTTTTTCCGGTAAAACACAATTACTTATTTGTGCTTTAGGAAATTGTTTTTTAATGGAGACGTAATATTCATCAGTTCCTGCATACACACCATTATTTAAAAGTACATTAGGCTGTTGAAACGTATCAAGGTTACTATGAAAAACAAGTACTGCTCCTGAAATAGACATCAAAAAAATAAACAAACCTGCTATCAGCCCAAAATAGGAATGTATCTTAATAAGAAAACCATTGTTCATACAACTGCTGTTTAGGCTGCAATAATAAGTGAAACGCTGCTAATAAATATCCTATAAAGAAACTTACTTTGTATCATGATAGAGATTAATATTAACACACCTGCTTTGCTTTTCCCTGCCATTACCTTACTCATGCTGGCATATACCAACCGTTTTTTATCATTGGCTGTACTGGTACGCAAGTTGCATGATGAATACAACCGAGGTGAAAGGGAAAAAAATATTTTGAAGCAGATAAAAAATATCCGTAGCCGTATAAACCTCATCCGGTATATGCAAGCATTAGGTGTATTAAGTTTTTTATGTTGTGTACTTTGTATGTATGCCATTTACCGCAACTGGATAGGAATTGCACATTGGGTTTTTGCCAGCAGTATGTTTTTCCTGGTAGCATCCATACTTTTATCGTTATTGGAAATAAATAAAAGTACCAAAGCCATTGAACTGGTATTGAGCGATATTGAAGAACTGAATAAAGAAAATATTTTTACAGATATTTTTAAAAAAGGAGATGACTAATCTTTCGTAATATATTTTGATTGCTATTGATGGTTGTTAAATTAGTAAAAGGATTTTGTTTTGTAGCTAACTTAATTTTTTATTTATACTTCAATTTAAAAAAAAGCATTACCAGGCTCATGATTAATACCATACTGTTGGTATAAATAATGGCGGCATCCAATACCAGTATGCCATACAATAACCACATTGATACGCCAAGCATTAACAATGCCAGCATTGCCAGTGAAAGGTCTTTAGCAGATTTTGTTTTCCAAATTTTTATTACCTGCGGTAAAAAAGTGATGGATGTTATGGTTCCGGCCACAAGGCCTAATATTTGAATTGCCGACATAAGATTAATTTAAAGTTGTGGGAGATAATGTTTGTCTTTTGCGTTCGCCAATTTGCTGGCGCCACATGGCAAAGTACAATCCTTTTTCTTGTAATAATAATTCATGCGACCCGGTTTCAACCACATCTCCTTTTTCCAAAACATAAATCCTATCGGCATGCATAATTGTACTTAAGCGGTGTGCAATTAAAATGGTTACCTGTCCTTTTAGCGAAGACAGATCTCTAATTGTATTAGTGATTTCTTCTTCGGTAATTGAATCAAGCGCTGAGGTTGCTTCATCAAAAATTAAAAGATGCGGTTTACGTAATAATGCTCTTGCAATGGAAATGCGTTGTTTTTCGCCACCCGATAATTTTAAACCTCCTTCGCCAATCATGGTATCTAACCCTTTTTCGGCCCTTGCAATTAAACCCATACAGCTTGCTTTTTTCAAAACTTCATCCATATCGTTTTCAGTTGCAGCAGGATTTACAAACATCAGGTTCTCTCTTATTGTTCCGCTAAACAGGTTTGTATCTTGTGTTACAAAGCCAATTTGTTTTCGCAAATCATCAAACCGTAGTTCCGTTTCATCAAGATGGTTATAATATATTTTTCCTTCCAGTGGGCGATACAATCCTACCAATAATTTCATCAATGTAGATTTACCTGAACCCGAAGGGCCAACAAAGGCAATGGTTTCGCCAATCTTTACATCAAAACTTATTTTGTTGATGGCTTTATGTGTTGCAGATTGATGTTTAAACGAAACATTTTTAAACGAAAGTGTTTCAATGTTATTTAAAGGTTTAGGGTTGGCAGGTTCCATTTCTGGTTTTTTCTTCATCAGGTTATCAAAATTATTAAGCGATGCTTCTGCTTCCCGGTATGAAAGTAAAATATTACCTATCTCCTGCAATGGCCCAAAAATGAAAAATGAAAAAACCTGCATCGTTATTAATTCTCCGGCATCCATACTGTTTTTAAAAATAAGCCACATTAATATGAATAATATAACCTGCCTTAAAGTATTTACAAATGTGCCTTGTATAAAACTTATACTTCGTATACTTTTTACTTTGGTAAGTTCCAGGCCTAGTATCTTGTAAGTGTTTTTATTCAGTCTTTCCACTTCTTGTTCCGTAAGTCCAAGGCTTTTTACCAATTCAATATTACGCAGCGATTCGGTTGTAGAGCCTGCCAGGGCTGTAGTTTGCCCTACAATATTTTTTTGAATGATTTTAATTTTTTTGCTAAGGAGGTTTGTCATCAATGTTAACATTACAATGCCCACCAGGTATGCCACCGGTACCATCCAACTGATATACAAGCTGGCATATACAAAAACAAAAACCACTCCTACCAAAACACCAAAAAGTATGTTGATGAAACTGGTCATAAACCTTTCTACATCTGATCTAACTTTAGTTAATACCGACAATGTTTCGCCACTGCGTTGATCTTCAAATTCCTGGTAAGGAAGTTTCATAGCATGTTTTAATCCATCGGTAAAAACTTTGGCGCCAAATTTTTGGATAACCACATTTAAAAAATAATCCTGAAAAGCTTTGGCAATTCGGCTTATCATAGCCACTGAAATGGAAAAGATGAGAATATAAAAAACGCCAAACTGTAAATAGTGTTCTCCTTTTCTATCTATAAATCCATAGCTCCAAAAAAATGTATTCCAGTTAAAATTTCCTGAAGTTGTTGCTGCCTGGTGGTCACTGGCTAAATTAACCAACTTACCCAGCAAGATGGGGTCTACCAATGAAAAACCTATATTGATGGCAGCTAAAGTTAAGGTAAGTGCTACCAGCCATTTATATGGCTTTAAGTAGCGAAGCAATATTTTCATCCAGATAGTTTAAATCTAATTATAAATAGAAAGGAAATAATGTATCAAATATCGTACAAGTTTAAGAAAATGGCAAGATGGCAGAAGTTGTTAACCGCTCCAGCCTTCTCTGTCCAGGCTTCTATACTGTATTGCTTCTGCCAGGTGCTCTGGCATAATATCATTACTGCCAGCCAGGTCGGCAATGGTGCGACTTACTTTTAAAATGCGATCGTAAGCACGGGCACTCAGGTTTAATTTTTCCATTGCCACTTTAAGTAAGTTTTGACCAACAGTACTTATTACACAAATTTCTTTTAGTTGTTTACTACTCATTTGTGCATTGGCAT
>DAOLYC010000060.1:3770-9821 GCA_035425605.1 Ferruginibacter sp. | reverse complement strand
GTGTGATGATACAGGTGGGATATTTTAAATACACCAAACGAAAATATGGCGAGGGAAGACGTGTTTTTTTAATGAGCCCGTTGCATCACCACTATCAAAAATTGGGATATCATGAAAGTAAAATTGCCGTTAGGTTTTGGATCATAACAATTTTAAGTGTGGTTTTGGCAATTGTAACACTAAAATTAAGATAAAGAAGTTTTTGAAAAACCCCGCAGTAAAAATTAAAAGCTAAGTTTTTCAGTTAATCCATACCCTTTGAAAAACAGTATTCATACTGAAGACTACTGTTAAATGCTATGCTATTGAAAAACCATTTTTTGTTTTAAAAAAACAAAACGTAATTAATTAATTAATGAAAAAAAGGCTCGTCATACTAGGTGCAGGCGAAAGCGGAGTTGGCACTGCTTTGCTGGCAAAGCAGCAGGGGTACGATGTGTTTGTAAGTGATGGCGGATTAATTAAAGAAAATTACCGCATTGAAATGCAACTTAACGCAATTGAGTTTGAAGAGAACCAACACACATCTGATAAAATATTTAATGCAGATGAAGTGATGAAAAGTCCGGGTATACCAGAAAAAAACAAACTGGTAAAACAGTTGCGTGCAAAAGGTATTGGTATAATAAGCGAAATAGAATTTGCTTATCGCTTTAAAGGAAAAAGTAAAATAATTGCAATTACCGGTAGCAATGGCAAAACAACTACCACAGCATTAACCTATCATATCTGTAAAACTGCCGGTGTTGATTGTGCAATGGTTGGCAATATCGGTTTCTCTTTTGCAAAGCAGGTAGCGGTGCAACCAAAACAATTATATGTTGCCGAAATAAGTTCTTTTCAGTTAGATGATATTAAAACTTTCAGGCCCGATGTAGCCGTACTTACAAATATTACCGAAGATCATTTAGACAGGTATGATTACCGTTTTGAAAACTATATCAGCAGCAAGTTCCGTATTGCAATGAATCAGCAACCCAATGATGTTTTTATATATAACCTGGATGATGAAGTAACAGTTAAATCAATAAGCAACTATCCCATTAAATCAACACTAGCACCCATAACTATGAGTAAAGAACTACCGCAAGGCGCTTACTTGCAAAACGCAAAAATGCACCTGAAATGGAAAAACGAAGAGATGCAGATGAGTATTGAAGATTTTGCCATAAAGGGAAAACACAATCAATACAACAGTATGGCTGCAGGTTTAGCTGCATCGGCAGTTGACATACGCAAGGAAAAAATAAGAGAAGCGCTTCAAACTTTTGAAAGTTTGGAACACCGCATGGAAACTGTAGCTACCATTAAGAATGTAGAATTTATTAATGACAGTAAAGCTACCAATATCAACAGTACATGGTTTGCCCTGGAAAGTATGGAAAAGCCGGTGATACTTATTTTAGGCGGGGTTGATAAAGGCAATGATTATTCATTGTTGAGAGACCTGGTAAAAGAAAAAGTTAAAGCCATTGTATGTATGGGAATTGAACATAGGAAAATACATGAGGCATTTGGTGATATTGTTCCGTTGATGGTTAACACCAATAATGCAAAAGATGCTGTACAATCGGCATTTCATTTTGCCAATAAAGGCGATGTTGTTTTACTAAGCCCTGCTTGCGCAAGCTTCGACCTTTTTAAAAATTATGAAGACAGGGGCAACCAGTTTAAACAAGCGGTGAAAGAATTATAAGAGAATAAAAAATTTAAAATCTGAAAACGTTGGATTGTTTATATCAAAATTTGAATAAGAACCAAAAACTTTGAATTGCTTTATTAAAGTGAAAGTTGAAGCAAAAAAAATATGCAGGAACCAATAAACATAAAGTCATTTTTTACACCCAACATCAGTAACATGGGTGGCAATTTGGTAAGTAAAACCAAAGGCGATCGTGTTATTTGGGGTATTGTAATTATTCTTACCCTGGTAAGTTTACTTGTGGTGTATAGTAGTACAGGTTCACTGGCATATAAATATAGCCGAAGTACAGAAAGTTACTTGTTTAAGCAATTAGGGCTAATTATATCGGGTGTGTTCATCATTTATTTTGCACATCGGGTTAATTATACGCTTTATTCCAGGGTGGCATCATTTTTATTTATTATTTCAATCATCCTGTTAATTTATACTTTGTTTTTTGGCGAAACATTAAACCAGGGCTCCCGCTGGATAAAGCTTCCGGTAATTAATATAACTTTCCAAACATCCGATCTGGCTAAAATGGCTTTGTTTATTTACCTAAGCAGGCAGTTAAGTAAAAAACAAGCAATGGTAAAAGATTTTAAAAAAGGCTTCCTGCCAATTATCATTCCGGTTGCAATTGTTTGTTTGTTAGTAGCTCCTGCAAACCTTTCTACAGCATTATTAATTGGTGGCACCAGCATTCTTATCATGTTTATTGGAAGGGTTAGCACCAAACATATTTTATTAACGCTTGGAGTAGTTATGATACCGGTGATGATTTTATTTATGGTAGCTGTAAGCACTTATGATAAATCAGAACATAAATCAAAGGATATCCCTACTGTTTTTTCGGTAGGCCGTATTCCAACATGGATTGGCCGCATACAAACTTTTGTGTACAGCAATAAAGAAGATGCAAATGAAAAATTGTACCAGGTAAACCAGGCAAAAATTGCTATTGCCAAAGGAAGTTGGTTTGGTTTAGGCCCGGGCAACAGCCAGGCACGCAATTTTTTACCTCATTCTTACAGCGATTTTATTTATGCCATCATTTTGGAAGAATATGGATTGTTTGGTGGTGTGTTTATTGTATTTATTTATTTGCTTTTCCTGTACAGGTGCATAAGGTTGTTTAGAAAATGCCCGTATGCATTTG
The DNA here is from genome assembly GCA_035425605.1 of Ferruginibacter sp. Taxonomy (GTDB): domain Bacteria; phylum Bacteroidota; class Bacteroidia; order Chitinophagales; family Chitinophagaceae; genus Ferruginibacter. The sequence continues at coordinate 6,978 of DAOLYC010000060.1, read as the reverse complement.
GGGCATTACTTGCATTGTCATTAAGCTTCATGTTAGTAATACAGGCTATTGCCAATATGGGTGTTAATGTAAGTCTTTTTCCAAATACAGGTGTTACGTTGCCTTTGGTAAGCATGGGTGGTAGTAGTTTCATTTTCACCTGCCTGTCCATAGGAATCATTTTAAGTGTTGCACGAAATGTTGAACAGTTAGAAGGTGCAAAATCTGCATCTGCAACTAAGACAGAAACAGTTGATGAAAATGAAACCAACAATAAGAAAATAAATGATGAGTGATTTTGAATAGTTTGATAAATGAATAATACAATGCAAGCGGAATTAAATAGTGATAATGGTTCGGTTAAAGGTGTTGGCAGTAGTATTATCATTGCAGGCGGAGGAACAGGCGGTCATATTTATCCGGCCATTGCCATTGCAAATGCTATTTTAAAACAGCAACCGCAAACGGAGATACTTTTTGTTGGTGCAAAAGGTAAAATGGAAATGGAAAAGATTCCGCAGGCAGGTTTTAAAATTGAAGGTTTGGATATAGCAGGATTTAACAGGAGTTCTTTGATAAAAAATATGGGTTTGCCCTTTAAGCTTATAAAAAGCTTTTTACAGGTAAAAAAAATTTTTAAAAACTTTAAACCTACAGCGGTTGTTGGCGTAGGCGGATATTCAAGTTTTCCTGTACTAAAGTTTGCACAGGCAAAAGGGATAGCCACTTTCATACATGAGAGTAATTCATTTGCAGGTAAAGCCAATATCATGTTGGGTAAAAAAGCAACTAAGATATTTACTGCCAGCGATGGTATGGAAAAATTTTTTCCGGCAGAAAAAATAATGATAACCGGCAACCCGGTGAGAGCAAGTATATCGCAAAATAATATTAGCAGAGAAGATGCAATTAGTTTTTTTGGTTTAGATGCTTCAAAAAAAAACGTTCTATCAATTGGCGGTAGCCTTGGAGCAAAAACCATCAATGAAGCAATTGATAAAAACCTGGAAGCATTTGACCAAAATAACCTGCAGTTGATTTGGCAAACGGGTAAACCTTATGCATTAAAAGCAAAACAAAGAGCATTAGGTAACAACAATATTTGGGTAAACGATTTTATAAACCAGATGGAGTATGCGTATGCGGCGGCCGACCTGGTGATAAGCAGAAGTGGCGCTATAGCAATTGCTGAATTATGTGTAATGAAAAAGGCGGTGATTTTTGTACCATACCCATTTGCTGCAGAAGACCATCAAACAGCAAATGCACAAAGTTTAGTTAATAAAAATGCTGGCATAATGATAAAAGATAGCGAGGCGTTAGAATTATTGGTTCCATCAATTGTTGCATTATCAAAAAACGATAACAAACAACAAGAACTAACAAGCAATATTGGCAAATTGGCTATTACAAATGCCGATGAAATTATTGCAACTGAAATTTTAAAAATGATTAATTAATTGAATACAGGGGCAAAAATAGAAGAGGAAAACAAACTTAACCGGTTAGTAGATGGGAATGCCCTGCAACGGATATATTTTTTAGGAATTGGTGGTATTGGTATGAGCGCATTAGCCAGGTATTTTAATTCCAAAAATGTAGCAGTTAGCGGTTACGATAAAACTGAAACAGTTTTAACAAAGCAACTGGTGGCAGAAGGGATTAAAATACATTATGAAGACAATATTGAGTTCATTGACAAAGCGACTGAATTAGTGATTTACACACCGGCAGTGCCAAAAGATCACAAAGAGCTGAATTTTTTTATTGCAAATAATTACAAACTGGTAAAACGCAGTGAGGTTTTAGGCGCTATTACCAACAGTACTTATAATATATGTGTAGCCGGCACGCATGGTAAAACTACAACCAGTACCATGGTAGCCCACATATTGAGGCACAGTGGTTATGGTTGCAGCGCTTTTTTAGGTGGAATTTCGGTGAACTACAATACAAATTTTTGGTTGCAGGAATTTATGCAACATGACAGTAATAAAATAAATGTAAGTGTTGTTGAAGCTGATGAATATGACAGAAGTTTTTTGAAATTAGATCCGGATATAGCTATTATTAATTCTATGGATGCCGATCACCTGGATATTTATGGTAATGCCGAAAATATGGAACAGGCATTCATTGAATTTACAAAAAGAATTAAACCCGGTGGTTTATTACTTAGCAAGTACGGATTAAAAAGAACTGCTGATCTTAATGCGCAAGAACATCAAACATTTCATTTACAAGATACAAATGCAGATGTGTACGCTGCTAACATTAAAATGCAAAACGGTAGTTATTGTTTTGATGTGATTATGCAGCAGTGGGTATTAAAGGATGTGGTTTTAAATATGGGTGGGCTGCACAATATCGAAAATATGATTGCAGCCATTTCTGTTGCTCACTATTTGAAAATAGATGAAACTAAAATAAAAGATGCAGTAGTTGCATTTAAGGGAGTTAAAAGAAGGTTCGAATATATAGTGAAGAATGATTCTACGGCAGATAAAGGTTTGATAGGAACAGTGATGGTTGATGATTATGCTCATCATCCGGAAGAATTAAGAGCATTGATTGTAGGAGCAAAAAAATTGTTTCCACAAAAAAAGTGTACAGTAATTTTTCAACCACACCTGTTCAGTCGTACTAAAGACCTTGCAGATGGATTTGCCGAAACGCTTAGCCTGGCCAATGAAGTAATACTATTACCCATTTACCCGGCAAGAGAAATGCCCATTGCTGGTGTGGAAAGTGAAATGATTTTACAAAAAATGAGTATTAACAATAAAAAAGTTTTAAGTAAAACCGAAATGCTAAACTGGGTTAAGGAAAATAAAACAGAATTATTGATTACGGCAGGAGCAGGCGATATTGATACTTTGGTTGAACCGATAAAAAAAATATTGATAAACAAAAAAAATAAGGCTACTTAATTTATTTATGCTTTAACGGTTTGCTTCATTTATGAAGCGGTTACAGAATAATGATAAGTTGAAAATGAAACAGAAAATTACCATAAAGAATATTTTGCTGGCAACACTTTGGGTTGCTTTGGGCGGTGCCTCAATTATTTTACTTGTTGCTGCCATTAAAAGTAAGGAAGCAAAAAGTTGTAAAGGAATTGAAATAAATATTCATGGCGGAGCAGGAAATAATTTTTTTGTAGATAAAAAAGATATACTGGAAGCATTGAAAGTTTCAGAAAAGGCAAATCCTGTTGGTAAAACCATTG
>DAOLYC010000060.1:0-3760 GCA_035425605.1 Ferruginibacter sp. | reverse complement strand
GCAGCTTCAATTTAAAAAAGATGGAGCAACAACTACAACAAGATGTTTGGGTAAAAACGGCTGAACTGTTCTTTGATAATAATGAAATTTTACAGGTAAATATACATGAAAGGGAGCCGGTAGCCAGGGTGTTTACAATTTCAGGCTCTTCATTTTATATAGATGAAGACCTGGAAATGCTGCCACTTAGTGATAAATTTTCGGCAAGGCTTCCCATATTCACCGGCTTTCCATCCGATAGAAAAGTTTTATCAAAAGCCGATAGCAGTTTACTGCACGATATAGAAACCATCAGTATTGCCATTCAAAAAGATTCTTTTAGCATGGCTATGATAGACCAGGTAGATATAAATGAAAACAAGGCTTTTGAAATGGTGCCAAAAATAGGAAATCAACTTATTGTTTTTGGCGATGCAGAAAATGTAACTGCTAAACTAGATAAGTTGAAACTGTTTTATAAAGATGTGATGGTTAAAGCCGGGTGGAATAATTACAGTGTTATTGATATCAGTTATAACAACCAGGTAGTGGCGCGAAGAAAAGGAGCAGCCGATGTAACAACAGATTCATTAAGAGCGCTGCAATTAATGAAGCTTATTGCAGAGCGGGCAGAACAGGCTGCAGAAGACTCAACACAAATTTTGATACCAGATAATAAGCCAAACACTACCGATTCATCAATGATACAACAATCAATACAACGAGATGATATGGATGAAACAGAAACAAAAAGTGAAACAGTAGTACAGCCGGTAATTATTAATAAACCCGTTTTACCAACGCAACCTATAAAAACTGTAACAGTAAAAAAAGAAAATAAACCAATAGCAAAACCAGCCCCCAAAAAGTTACCGGTATCAAAAGAAAACCGGCAGCCAAAGGCAGTAATGCAAAAGAAAAATGATTATTCACCTTTTCCATAAAAGAAAACTGATGGTTAAATAAATGAAAAGAAAATTTTTTTAAAATAAATCATAAACAATAATTCTTATCTCATTTTTGGCGATAAGTTAACTCAAACACAAAAACAAACAAATATGAATCAGGAACAACCCATCATCGTAGGTCTGGATATTGGCACCACAAAAATTGCTGCCATAGCCGGACGTAAAAATGAGTACGGCAAGTTGGAAATACTTGGCTTTGGCCGTGCCAACAGTAATGGTGTACAACACGGCATGGTGTTGAACATCGATCAAACTATAAAAGCCATTGAACTGGCTTTAAAAAACTGTTATGATAATAACCCCGACCTGCAGATAGGTGAGGTTTTTGTTGGTATTGCAGGTCATCATATTAAAAGTTTGCAAACACGTGGTGATATTGTGCGACAGAATGTTGAAGAAGAAATAAAACAGGAAGAAATTGACCGGCTTGTTACCGATCAGTACCGTACTTATATTCCTGCCGGCGACCAGATCATTGATGTAATACCACAGGAATTTACTGTTGATAATTTTCAAAACATTCCTAACCCGATTGGTTATAGTGGCGTAAAAGTTGGCGCAAATTTCCATATCATCACCGGCGATAAGAATGCTATACGAAATATAAAACGCAGTGTTGATAAAGCAGGTCTTACAACAAAAGATCTTGTGTTGCAGCCTTTAGCTTCTGCTGCTGCAGTTATGTGCGATCAGGATTTGGAAGCAGGCGTAGCTATTGTAGATATTGGTGGCGGCACAACCGATCTGGCAGTTTTTTATGAAGGCATTTTAAAACATACTGCTGTAATTCCATTTGGCGGCGAAAATATTACCAACGATATTAAAACCGGGTTAGGTGTTTTACGAACACACGCCGAACAGATGAAAATTCAGTTTGGTAGTGCTTTGAGTGATGAAGCAAAAGCAAATACATTCATTACTATTCCGGGTTTACGTGGCATGGCACCAAAAGAAATTTCGGTAAAAAACCTGGCAGGTATCATACAGGCACGTATGAGTGAAATTATGGATTTTGTAACCTATCATTTAAAACAGGTTGGCTTAGATACCAGGATGCTTAATGGTGGTGTCATACTAACCGGCGGTGGATCGCAATTAAAACACCTGATTCAGTTAACAGAATATGTTACTGGTTTAAATGCAAGAATCGGCTATCCAAACGAACACCTTGCAGGCGGGCATTTGGAAGAACTTACCAAACCCATGTACAGCACCTGCATTGGCTTAATATTAAAAGGCTATAATGATTATGAAAATAAAACAAAACAATTTGAAGAGCAATTTAAAAAGATAGAAGTACCCGATTCTTTAAAAAACCAACCGGTAAATGAAACCATAGATACTGTTGATGATAACGGAATAGTAAAAGTGAAACAACGGAAGTCATTAAAAACTTTTATGGATGGTTTTAAAAACGGTTTGATTGATTTGTTTAAAGAAGAGGAAGACGCAAAACTATAATTATTAAAAATTTAAATGTTGATTTTTAAATTAACAGGCTATACATCCAAAAATTTATAATTCAGCATTCTAAAACGATTCACTAACCCATTAATTAATAAACGCAGTGTTGTAAAACACTGGCGTTGTCAAAACAAAAAACTATGATACATTTTGATTTGCCAAAAGATCAATCCTCAATCATCAAGGTAATTGGTGTTGGTGGAGGCGGAAGCAATGCTGTAAACCACATGTTTTCGCAAAATATCGAAGGCGTTAACTTTATCATCTGTAATACAGATGCACAGGCCATTGCACAAAGTAAAGTGCCAAATAAAATTCAGCTTGGGCCACATCTAACACAGGGCCTGGGCGCCGGCGCCAACCCGGAAATTGGCCGCCAGGCTACAGAAGAAAGCCTGGAAGAGATAAAACGGATTTTAGAAGTGAATACCAAAATGGCATTTATTACTGCTGGCATGGGCGGTGGTACCGGAACCGGCGGCGCACCCATCATTGCAAAAATCTGTAAAGACCTGGGCATACTTACCGTAGGTATCGTTACCACTCCATTTGCTTACGAAGGCAAAAAAAGAATTGCACAGGCCGAAGAAGGCGTTATGTTTTTAAAAAACCATGTAGATACTTTACTGGTAATTAGTAACGATAAGCTTCGGCACCAGTTTGGAAATTTAAAAATGAAAGAAGCATTTGCCAAAGCAGATAATGTGTTGGCAACTGCAGCAAAATGTATAACTGATGTAATCAACAGCACCGGACAAATAAATGTTGACTTTGCAGATGTTTGCACAGTTATGATAAGCGGTGGTGTTGCCATCCTGGGCAGTGCTTCTGCCGAAGGAGAAGACAGGGCACAGGTTGCTATTGAACATGCAATTAATTCTCCATTACTTAACGACAATGATATTAAAGGTGCCAAATGGATTTTGATAAATATAAATTCTTCAGAAGGTGAACATGAGTTTACTATGGATGAGGTAGAAGTGATTCAAAATTATTTATTGAGCCAGGCCGGAGAAAATACCGATGTGATATTAGGCCTGGGTTATGATAACAATTTGGGCGCACAAATAGGTATTACTTTAATTGCTACTGGTTTCGAACATAAAGATCCATTTGAGAAAAAACCACAAATGAAATTAGATGAAGAAGCTGATAAAAAAATTGTGATGACTTTGGCGATGCCCGTAAAAGAAGAACAGAATAATGTAGATAAAAATAAAATTGTACAGCAACCAGTTTTAGAATTTGATGAAGCAGATGAAGCAGAAGCGATAGCTGAAATAACTGAACAGCCTGCATTACAAGATAATATTGATGAATCGGATGAAATGATGCCCGTATTAAAAGTG
>DAOLYC010000059.1:0-9834 GCA_035425605.1 Ferruginibacter sp. | reverse complement strand
GCTTGAAAGAATTTAAGTTTAGTTTTAGTGTATTGATTGAATACATAAAAGGTTTTAGGGCTTTGCATTTTGTTGGCCCTTGTGTTACAGTTTTTGGATCAGCCCGGTTTAAAGAAGGACATCCGTATTACGAACTGGCCCGTGATATTTCTGGTAAAATAGCCCAACTTGGTTTTACCATTATGACGGGTGGCGGACCCGGAATTATGGAAGCAGCCAACAGAGGCGCCAGGGAAGTGGGAGGAAAAAGTGTAGGCTGCAATATTGAATTGCCGCACGAACAAAACCCCAATCCATACATGGATAAATGGGTGGACATTAAATATTTTTCTGTGCGAAAAACATTACTAACAAAATATTCTTATGCCTTTGTTGTATTGCCCGGAGGCTTTGGCACACTGGATGAATACTTTGAATCAATCACGCTGATACAAACTAAAAAAATAAGCGATTTTCCGGTAGTTATTATGGATAAGGAATTTTATAAAAATATCATGGCTCATATAGATGTAATGAAAGCCAACGGTACTATCTCGCCCAACGACACCGAACTTTTCTTTTTTACTGATTCTGTTGATGAAGCCGTTGAGTATATTAAGAATAATACCATTGAAAAATACAACCTGCAACCTCAAAAAAAGGAAAAAGCTTTTAAATGGTTATTCGAAAAAGAATAATTAAAACGTAGTTAAATACAATTTTATTTGTTCAGCAACTGCAATCTGCATTATTATTACAAAGCTAATTGACAGGCACATGATGAACATCATATTTCTGTTTGACCCTCCTCAGTTTATTACAGCATAGTTTTTTCAATATTTGTGTAGTTAAATTAAAAATTATGACTTGCAATATTGGAAAAACAGACAGGATGATAAGGTTTCTACTGGCAGTGTTTATAGCCGGTGCAGGTTTGTATTTTAAAAGTTGGTGGGGTTTATTGGCGTTAGCACCATTATTAACCGGCGCAAGTTTATTTTGTCCTGTATATAAAATTTTCGGATTGAGCACCTGTACTTCTAACAAGCGTGTTCAGTAGTTTCTGTTTAATTAATCCCGCTGCATATTCTTATGTGGCGGCTTTTTTATTTTAAAAATATTTTATCAGTAAAACGCTTTCCATATCAACTAAATGTTTTCATTGCGGCGATAATTGTGATGGTAAGGCTGTATCTGTAGATGACCATCAGTTTTGTTGTTTAGGCTGCAAGCAGGTTTATCTTTTACTGCACGAAAATAACCTTTGCAATTATTACGACCTGGAGAAAAATCCCGGACTAAAAGCAAAAGGCAAGTTTGTATCAGAACGATATGCTTACCTGGAAGATGAGGCCACTATTCAAAAGTTGGTTCAATTTAGCAGTGATGAACAGGTAAATATTACTTTCTCTATTCCACAAATGCATTGTTCATCCTGCATTTACCTGCTTGAAAACCTGCACAGGATTGAACCGGGAATAAAACAATCGCAGGTTAATTTTCAACTGAAAGAAATTTTTATCATTTTTAATCCTAAAGAAATTTCGCTGCGTAAAGTAGTGGAATTGTTGTCTTTTATCGGTTACGAACCCCACATCAGCTTAAATGATATGGCTGCAAAAAAAACACCATCTTTTAACAGGAAACAAATTTATAAGATTGGTGTTGCAGGTTTTTGTTTCTCAAATATTATGATGCTTAGTTTCCCGGAATACCTTTCGTCGGGGTTTATTGATGAAGCTGGACTAAAAGAAACATTCAGTTGGATTATCCTTGGATTATCACTTCCGGTATTGTTTTTCAGTTCTGCCGATATTTTTATTTCGGCATGGAAAGGAGTACGGCAAAAATTTTTAAATATAGATGCACCTATTGCACTTGCAATTATAGTAACATTTGCAAGAAGTTATTACGAGATTGTTACAGGTAAAGGCGCAGGTTATCTCGATTCAGGAAGCGGTATTGTTTTTTTTATGCTAATTGGCAGATGGTTTCAAAATAAAACTTATGATTCATTTTCGTTCGACAGGGATTACCTGTCTTATTTTCCGCTGGGTGTTACCATCAGTAGCAATGGAGTTGAAAAGAATATCCCGGTAACACAATTAAAAATATCTGATCATATCATCATCAAAAACCAGGAAATGATACCGGCCGATGCCATTCTGGTAAAGGGTACAGGCAATATTGATTACAGTTTTGTAAGCGGCGAAAATGTACCGGTTGAAAAAAATAATGGAACGCTTATATACGCAGGTGGCAAACAGGTTGGTAGCGCTATTGAACTTGAAGTGATAAAGGATGTTTCGCAGAGTTATATTACCCAACTATGGAATAATGATATTTTTGGTAGTAAAAAAAATGAAGATAAATCTTTCATACATCCCTGGAGCCGCTATTTTACATATATCTTATTTATCATAGCTTTTGCAACATGTGTTTTTTGGTATTTTACAGATGGTTCAAAAATATTTCCAGCTGTTACAGCAGTATTAATTGTTGCATGCCCCTGTTCGTTGTTGCTTTCTGCAACATTTACGTATGGTAATATGTTGCGAATTTTTGGACGAAATAAACTTTATCTTAAAAATGCATCAGTTATTGAATCACTGGCAAAAATAAATACCATCGTATTTGATAAAACCGGAACTTTAACACAAAGCCATTCTGCTAAAATTTATTACACTGGTTTGCCTCTTTCCGATGATGAGAAGGCAATAATTAAAACCATTAGCAAACAATCTTCTCATCCATTAAGTAAACTTATTGCTTCTTCCTTATCTGATGTACCTGAAAAATTAATACCACTAAACCAGTTTAAAGAATATGCCGGCAATGGGCTGGAAGCAGTAGCAGGCAATACTTACATTAAAATGGGTTCATCAACATTTGTAAAAGAAACAAACCCATTGCCCGATAAGGATAACGGAACTGCAGTGCATGTGGTGATGGACGAAGTGCTTATGGGTACTTTCAGCATTCAAAATCAATATAGAAATGGAATTAAAGAAATGATAAAAAAGCTTGGTAAAAAAGGTTTTAACTTATATGTGCTTTCAGGCGATAATGATTTAGAAAAAGAAAACCTGGTAAAAATATTTGGCAGTAATGCTAAATTAAACTTCTGGCAATCGCCACAACAAAAACTAGCCTTTGTAAAAAACTTACAAAACAACACAAATTCATCCCACAACAATGAAAATAAATATGTTTTAATGATTGGCGACGGGCTGAACGATGCTGGCGCCCTGATGCAAAGTAATGTAGGAATTGCAGTGAGTGATAACACTGCCCGGTTTTCACCTGCCAGCGATGCCATTTTGGATAGTACCAATATATCTATGATGGATAAATTTTTAAGTTATGCAAAGGCTGGTAAAAAAATAGTAATGGCCAGTTTTGTACTTTCCATTATTTATAACATCGTAGGGCTATCGTTTGCCGTACAGGGCTTACTTTCCCCAATGGTAGCAGCTATTCTTATGCCGGCAAGTAGCATTAGTATTGTATTGTTAGTTAGTTTATATGCTTCATTAGCAGCTCGTAAAAGAGGATTATAAAAGTACACATGATTAAAATCATATTTTAATTTGATAGTCATCACTCTCAATATTTTAACCCGAAGTTATTTTTGAAGATTAAAAAACATTATCTCTTTTGAGCGCATTTTTCATCCTTATCGGTTTCAGTATTCTTGTTGCTGTCGTTTTTTTGGCTGCATTTTTATGGAGTGTTAAAAAAGGCCAGTTTGATGATGATTATACACCATCAATACGGATGCTTTTTGATGAACCAGAAAAAATAGAATCAAACTCAACAAAAAATATAAAACAATAAACCAAACCAAATAATAACATGCAGGTAGAAAAATTTTATTATGATAATAGGATAGTTAAGAATTTTGCTTATGCCACCATAATATGGGGTGGCGTAGGTATGCTTGTTGGCCTTTGGGCGGCACTGCAATTAGTATTTCCTCAATTAAACATAACGCAGTATGGCTCTTTTGGCCGTTTGCGTCCGTTGCATACCAATGCGGTTATTTTTGCTTTTGTAGGTAATGGAATTTTCATGGGTGTTTACTACTCTTTGCAACGCCTGTGTAAAGCAAGAATGTATAGCGATAAACTCAGCTATATTCATTTTTGGGGCTGGCAACTTATTATTGTAGCTGCTGCCATTACTTTACCGCTTGGTTTAACAAAAGGTGCAGAATATGGCGAACTTATTTGGCCAATTAATGTGGCTATTACCATTATTTGGGTTGTATTTGGCTGGAATATGTTTGGCACTATTATTAAAAGAAGACAGCGGCATTTATATGTTGCCATTTGGTTTTACATTGCCACTTTTGTAACAGTGGCTGTTTTACATATTGTAAGATCGGGCCAATTACCTTATAGCTGGTTACAAAGTTATAGCTGGTATTCTGGTGTACAGGATGCATTGGTACAATGGTGGTACGGGCACAATGCAGTGGCATTTTTCTTAACCACACCTTACCTGGGTTTAATGTATTATTTTTTGCCAAAAGCGGCTAATCGTCCGGTTTACTCGTATAAACTTTCTATCATCCATTTTTGGTCGCTTATATTTTTATATATATGGGCAGGGCCTCATCATCTTTTATACACAGCACTGCCAAACTGGGCACAATCATTAGGTATAGTTTTTTCTGTTATGTTACTTTTCCCAAGTTGGGGCGGTATGATAAACGGGTTACTAACCTTGCGTGGAGCATGGGACAGGGTGAGAGACGATGTGATTTTAAAATTTATGGTGGTGGCTGTAACTGCTTATGGTATGGCAACTTTTGAAGGCCCAATGCTTTCGTTAAAAAGTGTTAGTTCAATTTCGCATTACACCGATTGGATAGTTGCACACGTACATGTTGGCGCACTGGGATGGAATGGTATGCTAACCTTTGGAGTTTTATACTGGCTATTACCAAAAATTTTTAATACTCAACTCTATTCAAAAAAATTAGCCAGCAATCATTTTTGGCTGGCAACACTTGGTATTATATTTTATGCCATTCCTATGTATTGGGCAGGCATACAGCAAAGTTTGATGTGGAAAGAATTTACTGATGCCGGTCAGTTAAAATATTCTTTCCTGGAAACTGTTACATACATGAAACCATTTTACGCCATGCGTGCATTAGGTGGTGTATTGTATCTATCAGGTGTATTTATCATGTTCTATAATATTTATAAAACAGTAAAACAAGGCAAGCTGGTTGCCAATGAAGAGGCAGAAGCAGCGCCACTTGCAATAATAACCGAAAAGCATAAAGGCGAACATTGGCACAGGGTTATTGAAAGAAAACCCATACAACTAATGATACTTAGCCTGATAGTAATATTGATTGGAGGTATTATAGAAATGGTTCCAACATTTATGATAAAATCAAACGTACCCACCATTAGCAGCGTAAAACCATACACCCCACTTGAGTTACAGGGTAGAGATATTTATGTACGTGAAGGTTGTTACGTATGTCATTCGCAAATGATACGGCCTTTTCGTAGCGAAACGGAACGCTACGGAGAGTATTCAAAAGCAGGCGAATTTATTTATGATAAACCGTTTCAGTGGGGCAGTAAACGAACAGGTCCCGACCTGGCACGGGAAGGTACGGGCAATCTCAGAAAAACCGATGGCTGGCATTTCAGGCATTTTAGAGAACCATCTTCTATGAGCGAAGGTTCCATCATGCCTACTTATCCATTTTTGATTGAGCAAAAACTTGATACTTCAAACACAGCAGCAAAAATAAATGCTATGCGTAAACTGGGTGTGCCTTACGAAAAAGGTTACGAAAAATTTGCTAACAAAGACCTGATGACGCAAGCAAACAGCATTCGTATCAATTTAAAAATTGAAGGAATACAGGTGCCGGCCGATAGGGAAGTGATTGCTTTAATAGCATACATGCAGCGCCTGGGAAAAGATATCACAAACAATAATACTGCAACATTTAATAAATAAAATCATGTTTAAGTTTATAAAACAATATGCCGAAACAATAAGTGGAATAAATATTTATCCCATGATTTCATTGCTCATCTTTTTAATCTTTTTTATTGTGTTGCTGGTGTTAGTTAAAAAGATGAAAAAAGAAAAGATAACAGAACTTTCCAATATCCCTTTTGATAATGAAGAGTTATCAAACACAACACTTGCAAAAACTAACTCAACCTTATAAAAATTATAGTATGCAATTTCTTAAATCTATAAAAGACAAAATCATTCTTACTGCGTTTGCGCTATCAATCAGTACGCTGCTTATAGGGCAGGATGTAAAGCCTGCAACAACACAAATTACAGAACAAGGATACAACCAACTGGCCATCTTATTAATGATTGTTATTGTTGTACTGGCATTTGTTATTTGGGGAATGGGATATGTGTTAACCGCATTGGGCAGGCAATTGGTTGATAAAAATAAGAATGTATCTAAAATTTTACCGGTTGCTTTAATTGTTTGTTTTTCTTTACTATCACAGGTAGTAAATGCACAAGATGCCGTTACTGAAACTGTAAAAACCGTACCCAATTATGGAGGGCTTTCTGCAGCAGCTTATTATATGTTTCTTACCGTAATAGGAATAGAATTCATTGTAATATTATTTTTAGCATTTTCTATACGCAGGATGTACACCGAACTTTTGCCAGAAAAATTGAGACCAGCAAAAAAAGGTTCAATGTTTTCGGCCTGGTTCAAAAAAATGGATTCTAAATTACTTACAAAAGCCGTATCGGTAGAAAAAGAAGAAGATATTTTATTGGATCATGATTATGATGGGATAAGAGAATTGGATAATTCTTTACCACCTTGGTGGAAATGGGGTTTTAATATAACCATTGGCGTTTCGGTAATTTACCTGTTAAACTTTCATGTGTTTGGTTTAGGTATGAACCCCACACAGGAATATAATGCCGAGATGGAAAAAGCAAAAATTGCAAAAGAAATTTACGATGCCAATAATAAGGATAAGATAGATGAAAATAATGTGCCTTTTGCTGATGCCAACGGATTAAAGGCTGCCCAAAATTTGTATGAAGCCAATTGTGTAGCCTGCCATTTAAAAGACGGCGGAGGTAGTGTAGGCCCCAACTTTACCGATAACTACTGGTTGCATGGTGGATCTTTAAATGATATTTATGCATCTATCAAACATGGTTATCCCGATAAAGGGATGCAGGCCTGGGGCGGGCAGTTTAGCCCCAAAGAAGTAAGTTTCCTGGCTAGTTATGTAAAATCGTTTATTGGTACAAAACCTACAACCGCAAAAGAACAGCAAGGTGTTTTTTATGTTGATAATGGTGAAGTTGCAGCCGACTCAACGGCTACAGCAAAACCAGATTCAACAAGCAGTAAATAAAAAATGACAGAAATTACCGACATATACAACGATGAATCTTTTAGGGATTCGGTTGCTACTATTGATAGCGAAGGCAGGAGAAATTTCATTCATCCTAAAAAACCAAAAGGCAAGTTATATAATTTGCGAACCTGGTTCAGTATTTTGTACCTGGTTATATTTTTTACGTTGCCATTTATTAAAGTAAATGGCACCCCGCTTTTTATGTTCAATATCCTGGAACGTAAGTTTATTTTATTTGGCATAATATTTTGGCCACAGGATTTTTTCATTTTTGGTATTGGTATGCTTACGTTTGTAGTTTTTGTTATTTTGTTTACAGTGGTTTTTGGGCGAGTTTTCTGTGGCTGGGCTTGCCCACAAACCATTTTTATGGAAATGATTTTCCGAAAAATTGAATACTGGATAGATGGCGATTCGCAACAGCAAAAGCAGTTAAGAGCCATGGCGTGGAATTCGAAAAAGATAAAAAAACGTACAATAAAATTTGTACTGTTTTATGCAATTTCATTTTTAATCGCCAATTTTTTTCTTGCCTATATTATTGGCATGGATCAATTGCTGGAATATATCAAGCAGCCCGCCAGTCATGTAGGAACACTTATCTCTTTATTAATATTTACTACAGTATTCTTTTTTGTGTATTGGTGGTTTAGAGAGCAGGCTTGCATTGTAGTTTGTCCGTATGGCAGATTACAAGGAGTGTTGCTTGATAAGAATTCTATTGTGGTTGCTTACGATCATAAACGTGGCGAAGAAAGAGGTAAACTAAAGAAAAAAGAAGAACATGATTGTACTGGTTGCAAGGAAGGTGATGCTTGTAACAGTGCAGCCGCTAAATTTGAGCAATATACAAACCAGGGAGATTGTATTGATTGTTTTGCCTGTGTACGGGTTTGCCCAACAGGTATTGATATACGCAATGGCACACAATTGGAATGTGTTAACTGCACCGCTTGCATTGATGCTTGTGATGATATAATGGTTAAGATAAATAAACCCAAAGGACTTATCCGTTATGCATCTGAAAATAGTATTACCCAGGGTAAAAAATTAAAGTTTAATAATCGCATTAAGGCTTATTCGGCTGTGTTATTGCTTTTATTGTCATTGCTTGCTTTTTTACTGGTGAGCCGCAGCGATTTGGATGTAACCTTAATGCGTACTGCCGGTATGACTTATACAAAACTTCCCGATGGCCGTATTAGTAACCTGTATAATTTAAAACTGGCCAATAAAACGCATAAGGATATTGCCTTTACGTTAAAGCTGGAAAATTTGCCGGGAGAAATAACGCTGGTAGGTAGTGGAGGGTTAACCGTAAAAAAAGAAGATTACAGCAACTTGCAATTTTTTGTAAAATTAAAACCAGAAGATGTTACCAACTGGAAAACAATAGTACAGATTGGTATGTATGAAGGAGATAAAAAAATTAAAACCATATCGGCCAAATTCATTGGCCCCGAAGTGTACAATTAAAATAATAATTATGAACTGGGGAACAAAAATTGTATTGGTATTTGTTGTATTTATTACGGGCATTTTGTTTATGGTATTTACATCGTACAACCAAAAAACAGATTTGGTTACAACCGATTATTATGCAAAGGAATTAAAATACCAGGAAAAGATAGATGAGACAAACAGGGTACAAGCTTTATCTGCTCCTATTGAATTTAATATAAAAGATAATGAGGTCATCATCAGGTTTCCAAAAGATTTTGCTGGAAAACGATTAACAGGAGAAGCAGTGCTGTATTGCCCATCGGATAAAAATAAAGATGTAAAAGAAAGTTTTTCAGTTCAGGATGAACCGGTAAAGATTGGTATCCCAACAAAAAATAAAGGGTTACATAAATTACATTTAAGTTGGAAAGAAGGAACTATTACTTACTATTTTGAAGAGAAAATATTTATATAAATGATACAGTTGTTTTTTGTTGCTTTTTCCATTGGTATGTTAGGTAGTTTTCACTGTGTAGGTATGTGTGGGCCGCTGGCTTTATCTTTACCATTAAGCAATAACGGATTTTTTGCTAAGTTTTCGGGGGCAATATTATATAATGCAGGCCGCATTGTAACCTATTCTTTTTTTGGGTTGATCTTTGGTTTGGTTGGTAAATCATTTGCATTATTTGGTTTTCAGCAATGGCTGTCAATTATCATGGGTGTTTTAATTATGTTCTTTATAATTCTGCCAAAAAGATCAAAGGTATTTAGCACAACAAACGGCACCATCCGATTTTTTGAAAAACTTAGAGGTTACTTAGGTAGATTATTTACCCAAAAAAATAATAGCTCTTTATTTAGCATAGGGTTGTTAAATGGCCTGCTTCCTTGTGGGCTTGTGTATATGGCTGTTGCAGGTTCTGTTGCTACTGCCGATGTATTAAACAGCGTATTGTTCATGGCTTTTTTTGGTTTAGGAACGGTACCTGTAATGTGGAGCATTGCATTTTTTGGAAAT
>DAOLYC010000058.1:0-9895 GCA_035425605.1 Ferruginibacter sp. | reverse complement strand
CTGCCCGTAAGTTTTTTCAACCCATTGATCAGGAAATTTTTAAATACGCCACATTTGTAGAGCAGGAAGAAGTTAACCTTGCTTTTGGTATTTTAAATGGCGATATTAAAACAGAACTTTTAAATTTTTGGGGCATCCCCCATGATTTGCCCGATGAACCCGTTAAAAAACTTGTACAGCTTATGCCCTGGGCTAAGATGATAAAAGGCAATCATAAACAAACTGCCAGGGCACTGGAATTTGTGCTGGATAAAACGGTATCTGTAACAGAAAAAGAAAAAAAACTTTACACAACATCGCAAACAACAAACAAAGATTATTTTTTTGAACTGGGAATAGATGCTGTAACAGGCAGCCAGTTTAGCGAACCATCACCTTGCTGGGTTTTTACTATTGGCAACATACACATGCACGAAATGGAAAATTACAGGCCGGGTGGCAATTACTATAAATTATTAAAACACTTTGAGGAAATATTTATTCCTTTACAAATTGATATTATATTTGATTGGAACATAGCTGATACCGGGAATTTTGATACAGAAGCTATTCTTGGTTTAAGCCTATCCATATAAGTAATTTACTTAAAAGCTAAAAAAGATATGCTCTTAAAATTTTTCTGGATATATATAGGTAGCTTTTTTGCATGCTCGGTGGCATTAATTTTTATGGTAAAAAATTATGTTGACAGCTTTGCATCAAAATCAAAAAAGCCAGTATTATGGGGAGGCCTTTCATCGGCCGGTATTTCCGGCGGCGCTTACTTTGCCACTTACATTACCGATCATCTATTTACTGTTTACTGGATTTTAGCTTTTATATACCTGTGTTTTGGTATTATTCATGTTGTATTTTTTCACAAGCGGTATTTTTCATCTAATAAAAACAACCGCAACCGGGTTATTATTGGCGAAATAATGTTTACCATATCACTTATCTTTTTCACCATTGTTGTATTTTCATCGCTACAGTATTTTTTAAGAGATAAGGATTTTATGTTTTTTCCAATGCTCTTTAGCTGCCTTTGGTTTTTTGTACCCATAGTTTTCTTATACACTTTTGAAGCAGCATATAATATTCCCTTGCCGCAATACAGCACCTGGTTTTACCCGGTAAATGATCCTATTGAGCTGCCCGATGAAAAAGCAAATGAAAAATTATTAGTAATAGCATTTGAAATTTCGAAAACTGTCGTCAACAATATTAAAACAAATTTTAGGGCAAAAGGGCCGGATACAATGGCACTTGGCGACCTGTATTATCATTTTTTAAATGATTATAACGAGGTACAAAGTGAAACACCAATAGAATATACTGATAAAAAAGGTATCTCTTATGAATGGTGGTTTAGGATAAAAACCAAATGGTATCAAAATAGCCGGATATTGGATCCTGCAATTACCATTAAAGAAAACAATATAAAAGAAAACAACATCATTATTTGCGAACGTATCATTATTCAAGATAAGTAACATGAGAGATAAACAAAAACATTTTGCAGTAAACTGGATTGACGGGATGAAGATTAATAAAAATCATTTTATTGACCAGGATAATGCATGGCTGGATTCGTTACAGGCAAATGCGTCTTTATCTGCAACTCCCTTACGGTATGGCATACTTGCTGCAACTGCAGCCGGTGAAGAAACTTTCAACGTAAAAATTTCTTATGATAATCAAAATACCATCAGGGTAAGTGTACTTGCCTGCCAGGCAATAACTTCCGGTGGTGCATTTATTTCTTTACCTGCATTTTCAACTATTGGCCAGGCCGAAACAGGAAATATGCTTTCCAGTACATTTCCGCTCACCATTTCCGGCGCCGAATCTACCTGGTGGGTGTTTCTTTTTGTACATCCTTTTGAAAAACAGGCTGCAGGTAGCCCCGACCTTACCGAAACCCCTCCCCGCTTACCAAATGTTTTGCCTACTTATACCCTGCAGTTAATTAGCGATACCAATTACAGGCAGTATGCAAGTCATCCGTATGCCATTGCCATTGGTAAAATAATGGTGGTAAATAACGATGTACGTATTGACCAGGATTATTTACCTCCCTGTTTTTCTATTAATGCTCATCCCGATCTTTTATCGCTGCATAGCGAACTTGATAAATACCTGGCAGATGCAGAATTGCATTGCTCAGAAATTGTACAGAAAATATTTAGGAAGAGCCAGCAAAACGAAATATCCGATTTGGTTATGTTTTTATGCGACAGGGTAATACAATACCTGGGACAAGCCATCACCAATATGCGCTGGAATATGATGTACCAGGCACCGGCAACTATGTTTGAAAGCATATCGGTAATGGCAAGGATAATGAAGAACAGTATTGATATGAGAATTGGATCGGGCAAAGAAGAACTGATGAACTACCTGAGCGAATGGTGTGAACTAAAACAAGGAGAACTGGAAACCATGCTAAGTAGCCTTGCTAACACTAGTTTTGATCAAAATGATATGAATAAGAACATTCAAAAAATTGTTCAATTTGTAAAAGTAACATCCCGCCTGTTTGATACATTAAGTAAACTTGAATTTATTGGTAAACGTAGAGATAGTGGCATTTTTGTAAAAGAAGAAGCTGTGCAGCAACCCGACAATCAAACTAAACCAAGAAGACGTTTCCTTGGTTAAACTTATTTTAAACTGCATCTGAAATATTATGGCTGATTATCTAAAACTTCCTTTAAAGTTTGAACAGTTCTTTCAAAAAAAGAAGTTAGACAGGTGTAGCCTTACTGATTCAATTGCCCGAAATATACACCTGCTTATAACAACACAACTGGAAGAAAACAAACAGGATGATAATTATGGATCTCAATTTTGGGATCATGATTATGATATACACATGACCAATTCCATCAGGCGTGATGTGATAATAAATTCTTTAAAAACACAATTACTTAAATACGAAAAAAGACTGACCAGGCCTGTAGTGGAAGTAAATGTGGTTCAAAAAGAATACAGGCTTATAAAAAATCTGCAATTAAAAAGAAAAGTTGAAATTACTGTTAAAGGCAATCTTTTACGCAACAACGAACCTTTCCGTTTTCAAACTAATTTCTATATAGGCCCGATGTTATTTGATTAAAAAACAATAAAAAATATGGCTGCCATAAAAAAAGAAAGGATAAAAGATCAAATGGTGAATACCGCAGCCAGGATATGGGGTATTGACGAGCATGAAATTGAACAGAATGCCGACCCATTAGCTATGCTGCTTATAGAAGCCTGTGCTGCAGAATTAGAAAAGATAGGGCATAACATTGCAGAATCTCACACTCGCCTGTTGGATAACCTCGCCGAAGTTATGCTTCCCGAATCCTTATCAGGCGCCATACCGGCATCGGGTATCTTGCAGGCAATGCCAACCGAAGATTCAACAATTATAGATTCTTATACAGATTTTAGCATTACTCAAAAAATTTACAGAACCGCAACCAATACAAATGAAACAGTAGTCATTCATTTTTCGCCTGTGGCTAATTATAAGTTATATAAAGCCACACTTGGTTATATTGCATTGGGTAATAAGCTATACAATATAAATGAAAATAACAGGAAAGAATTAATCAGCGCTGCCGACAATGCAACACATGCCAATGAAATAACACTTGCGCTTAAATTAGAAAATCAACCTGAAAATCTGGATGGATTAAATATTTATTTTGACCTGCGAAGTCATTCTGCAGCCAATATATTTTACAACGCATTATCCCACGCTACCTGCTTTATCAATGAAAACCCTATACAGGTTATTACCGGCAACGACAATAAGGATGAAACAAGCCAAAGCCAAAGAGAAATATTGCTTTCTGCAAATGGAAAAACAAACAAGCTTAACAGGAAAATAAGCCACATTTATCAGCACCATTTTTTACAGGTAAAAGATAGGGCAAAAATAAGCAGTGCAGTAATACCTGTTAACTGGCATAAAAATTTTTCGCCGGAAACTATAAAAAAAATAGAAAGTGAAAATATAGTTTTTATAAAACTTGTTTTTAAAAAGCATTTTTCGCAAGAAGTGTTTGATGCAATTGCCTGTAATATTAATGCCTTTGCAGCCGTAAATAAAAAGTTAAACAACTTTAATTACAAAACCGATGAATGGCTTAATATAGTTCCTATACCTGATAAAGGATTTTATTTTGACCTTGAAAATGTGAAAAATGAAAAAGGCGAGCAATACAAAATAAGGCCTATGGCCAGTGCCAACAATCTATTGGCCGGAGAATTAATAGTGCGTTCAAGTGGTGTTGGCAAAACAAGTTCGCAGGATGTAAGGGAAATGATTGGCAACATTACTGAAACCATCCGTGGACAAAGCGCTTATTTTGGGCAAATAAGCAACGAAGTGGTTCTAAGTAAGCTTAAAGAAATTGGTAAGATACTTACCAGCCTTGAAGATTCGATAAATACTGCCAACGACAAAAAAACACAGTTACAATACTTAATGCTTAGGCCACATAAAAAAGGCGAAATGATATTTGTAGATTTTTGGACAACAAACGAAGCCGATGCCAATAATATAAAATCGGGAATACAAATTACTGCCGCAAACAGCACTCAAATAAACTCAAAAAAAAGTTTTACGGTTACAGGTTTTTCGGGTGGAAAAAATGCTGTATCTGAAACAGAGAAAAAAGTGATGCTACGTCAACAACTTTTGTCTGGCGACAAAATTATTAGCGCCGAAGATGTTAAACTTTTGTGTGCACGGTTATATGGCAATAAATTATTAAAAACAGAAGTACAAAAAGGTGTACAGGTAAGCAATAAAAACAGTGAAGGTTTTATACGCACTATAGATGTGATACTTACATATAGCAACCAGGTAAATGAAACAATGGAAAACGAAATGGAAAATCTTTACCATGAACTTGAATATATCTTACAAAAAGATGCATCACCGGTAATGCCTTTCCGTATAATCATTAACAAGTAATAACGAATTGTTAAAACCGGTTAATTTTTTTAAATTTATATAAATAAACTTTAAAATAAAACTATGGATCCAATAAATAAAGCAGACAGGAAAAAAGCATTCACCAATTTTTTTCTTCTTTTTCTGGTATGCCTCATCATAATAACCACAACCATTTTTTTTAGCTTGCAGGTTCCTTTTAAACAAAACGACAGGCTACTAAAAGAAATGCGTTCTTATGTAAAGGAAAGAGAATTTTCAACTGATTTCATGACACAGATGTCGGATATTGCCGGCATGTTGGATACCATCAATACAAAAGCTACCAAACCCGACCTGCTGGATGGAAGGATTACAGAAAGTATAAAAAAATTAAACCTTAAAATTGATGCAGATTCTGCCAGTGATAAAACTTTATACCGAAGTGTTGTTTTTGTTTTATCCGATATACAAACAGCAAAAAAACAATTACGTGATATTACTGGAAAAGATTTAAACGCAGATGAGCTAAGAAAACAAATAGAAACACTTAACAGTTCTTTGGATGCAGCTAAAATAGAAAATCTGAATTTAAAGCAGCAAATATTTTTATTGCAACAAAATAAACAGTAAACTTTTTTAAGTTATGACAGCTAACAGAATTTTTACTAAACAATCAATGGGATTAGATTACAGGGTTTGGCGTGTTATGCTAATCATTTGCATATTATCGCTGGGTTTGCTTAGTTACCGTTTAATTGATTCGAAAAAATGTCAACCAGTTAATTTTTTAATTAAAACAATAATACAGCATACCGATAGTGTTTATACTACCGGGGAAACGCTGTCTTTCGTCTCTTCATCAAATAAATATGAAACAACATGGGATTTTGGTGATAATTCTACCAAGATTACAGGCCAATATGTAACGCATGTTTATAAAAATGCAGGAGCGTATACAATAACAGCTTCAACCGGCACAGGCTGCGAAACCATACAAAATATACAAGTAGCCGAACCTGTAGTTGCAGTAGAAAACGATAATAATGTAATAACAGGTCAAGAAATTGTAGGCCCGGCATCCACCATTACAGGCAAAGAAGAAATGTTTACCTGCATGGTTAGTGCTAAATCTTATGAATGGTCAATTTCAAATTATCCAAAAATGAACCAGCAAGGTTCAACTGCAAAATTCCAATTTCCAACAACGGGTAAATACCTTGTGCAGGTAACATTAGATGGTGACCGCACCAAAAGATATACAAAAGAAATTAATGTAGAAGCTGCACCAACAGCGCCATCAATTGCACCTGATGAAGTGAAACCGCTTATTCCCGAAAGCATACAACCATTACCCAATCCATCAGACAGTAAGAACATAAAAATTACAGACGAAATCTTTAAAGGTTATCTTGGTAAAGTAATTGATAAGAAGATGACGACGGCTGATTTTGATAATTATCTTTGCTATAAAGGCGATACCAAAGTTATTTTAAATGGCGAGTTGATGACCTTTAATGCCATGTGTGAAGAAATTAGTGGCAAAAAAAGAAGAAAGCTTATAATTGGAAAAACAAAAATAAAAATAGAGATGGCCGAAATGCGTCGTGATAAAGATGGCTGTGTGAATATAATAGAAGTGAAATATCATTAAGCGTATATTTTATCTCAAGTAAATATCTATTTGTTTTAAATTTTTAACCTGCATAACCTTTCAATACAAAATATTTAGGTCATTTTAGTGGTATAAAATATTGTTATTACTATAATTTAAGCGCCTATTGTTTGCTTTACTTTTTAAATTCACTTAAATTGTTGCCACTATCAAGTTCAACACAAGCAAATTTTACAAGGCAATGAGCAAATACCAGAAATTTTTTCTACTATTAAACTTGCTTTTTTTTGTAACCTTATTTTGTAAAGTACAGGCACAGGAAATTAATGGCGACACCATTTATGTTAATGCCGAAGCTGAAGTGATGGTAAGGTTCCCTTCGATGCCCACCTACTTTAATACCACTCCTTCTAACGCTCCCTATAATTTTAAAACTGCAGGTACAGGTTTTACCATTATAGCAAAAGCCGAAAGAACTAAACCTGCACCGTTAGTAGTTAATGAAGGTGGCCGTACACATAAGTTCCTGATTGTTTTCAAAAAAAATATTGATTACAACAATGATGCAGAAATGGATTACGATTACAGCACTGTTAAAAAAATAGAACAGCATATTCGTGAATCTGATGGCAATAAACAAATGCTGCAATCAACAGTTGAAGATAAAAAAGGCAAAAAATCTAAAAAATCTTCTGAAGAAGAAAATTCATCGACAGGCTATTATGCCTTACTAGAAGAAGGCGATAAGAAAATGAAGCAGAAAGATTATACAGCAGCAAAACTAAATTTTGAAAAAGCCCATAAAATAAGACCTGATGACCAGATACCAAAAATTAGGTTAGATGAGGTTAAATCAAAAATAGATGACGAGAAAAAATTAGACAAGTTGTATAATGATTACATCAGCAGCGGTGAAAAAGCCCTAAAGAAAAATGACCTGGCTGCGGCACGTATCGCTTATGAACAAGCATTAATTACAAGAAAAGATGATGCAACTGCAACCGAAAAATTAAAGACAATTACTGCAAAAGAAAATGAGGCATCTGCAAAAAATAAACAGGAATCAAATTACAACACAGCCATATCGGATGCCGATAAGATGTTTAAAGCAGGCGATTTTGGCGAAGCAAAACTTGCTTACGAAAAAGCAATAAGTTTTTCTAAAACCAAATATGCACAAGAACAATTAAAAAAGATTGACAAACTACAAAGTGATTTAGCTGCTGAGAAAAAAGTAGAAGAACAGAAAAGAATAAAAGAGAACAGCATTGCTGCCGCTAATACAAAAAAAGAAACAGATTATAACAATGCTATTAAAACTGCCGACAAATACTTTGCGGCCAAAGATTATAACAATGCAGCCATTGCATACAACAACGCCTTAAGTATTAATAAACAATCATGGCCGGCTAATCAAATAAAAGAAATTAATAAAATACTTAAACAACAAGAAGAAGACAATAAAAAAGCAATAGCAAAAGCAGAATCGGAAAAACAAATTAAAGAAAGAAAAAAGAAAGAAGAACAGGAAAAACAAGCACGGGATAAGGAATACAAGGCAACCATACAAGATGCTGACAAACTGTATAAGAAGAAAGATTACATGGCAGCCAAGGAAAGTTATATGAAGGCATCGCTTTTAACAGATAAGTCGTATCCACAAGACCAGGTAAACAATATCAATAAAATATTAGATGAACTTACAGCCAAAGAGAATGCAGAAAAACAAAGACAGGCAAAAGAAGCAGAAACAGATGCAGCATATAATAATGCTGTAAAAGATGCCGATGCTGAATTCAACAAAAACAATTATATAAAAGCCCGTAAACTATACAACGATGCAGCTTCGTTAAAACCTTCAGAAAAACTTCCAAAAGAAAAATTAAAACTAATACAAACTACTCTTGATGATATTGCTGCTGCAGAAAAAGCAAAAAAGGAAAAGATTGCACGTGAAGCTGAAATAAAGAAACAGTACACACTTACAATGTCAAAAGCTAAGTCTTATTATCTTACTTCAGATTATGATAATGCAAAAGATGCATACACACAGGCTGCCAGTTTAATGCCTTCAGAAGATGAACCTAAAAAACAATTAAAACTGGTTGAAGAGAAATTAGAGGCTGTTGCAAAAGAAAATGCAGTGAATGCTAAATATGAAAGCGCCATTTCCAAAGCCGACAGTTTGTTGATATTAAAATTATATGATGCTGCATTAACATCATATAAAAATGCACTTGAAATAAAACCAGATGAATACTATCCGCATACACAAATAAATTATGTAACTGCCGAAATTAGAAATTCTAAAAAAGATAATGAGGCCCGTGCTGCATTGGATGCATATAATAAACAAGTTGAACTCGATCAAAAATACATCGATGCTTTAAAAAATGGCAAAAAAGCTATTGCCGAAAAGAAATATGAAACAGCTAAAAAAATATATTCAGATATACTCACTTACAAACCAGATGATGAATATGCTCAACACATGGTAAAGGTTTGCGATTTTCAAATGCAAAGAGAAACCTTAGCAAAAAATAAACAACCCGATATACAAAAGACAGAATCAAAAGAACCTGTAAGTTCAGAAACAAAAGAATCGAAAGATTCAAAAGAAATTAAAAAGAAACAACCGGAAACTACAGTGCTAAAACCAGTGCCTGTACCCTATACCACAGCCGAGTTAAAAGAAAAATACCCAGGAATTGATTTCACAAACCTGCCACCTGAACAACCTTTTAATGAAGGCGCAAAAAACACAATGGAAAATGCCCCCATTTTTAATGATGTATTACTGGAAAGTCCACGACTGAACATTACCGGCAGTGATAATAAAGTTAAACTAACCTGCCAGGCAATTAATTTTGAGGGAACTGAAGTTTATCTAAAATTCCTGATTGAAAATAAAAGCAAATCTGATTTTTTAACCGGCGCTATGATGCTTACCTGGACTAAAAGAGCTGGTAATAAGATAAAATTATATCCAATGTATTTATATCCTGCTTTCCTTCCTATTATTACTCCCGGCAACCAGGCTCAGGTTATTTATGTTTGTAAAAGTTACTACATAAGCGACAATGAAAAATTAACTTTTGAGTTGAATGACAGATTGAATAAAACAAAAATTGAAATTAACATCCCCGGTAAGAAATATGGTGAGGAAGAAGAAAGATTTTAATGGAGATACTAATCATGAGAAAATATAAATCAATATTATTAAAATGTACACTGTACAGTTTTTTCATCTTCCTTTCACTACAATGCAAGGCAACACATGAAATAGTTTTTTGTGGTGAACGAATACCGGTTGATGATAAGTTTGTGTCGGAAAAATTGATGGGCATTATTAAAAAGCAGATAAATTATGT
>DAOLYC010000057.1:0-9941 GCA_035425605.1 Ferruginibacter sp. | reverse complement strand
CAGTTGTCGTTGAGAATAACGAGCAGATTCGACTTCTCAATTCCAGCATGATTTAAAGCTTCAAAAGCCAAACCCGCTGTCATAGCTCCATCGCCAATTATAGCAACATGTTGCCTGTCTTTTTCTCCTTTATAGTGCGAAGCCATTGCCATTCCCAAAGCCGCTGAAATAGATGTAGAAGAATGGCCAACACCAAAAGTATCGTATTCGCTTTCGCTACGTTTAGGGAAACCACTTAGGCCTTTGTATTTTCTGTTGGTGGGAAAATTATCTCTGCGGCCGGTAAGTATTTTATGGCCATATGCCTGATGGCCTACATCCCATACCAATTGATCATAAGGAGTATTAAAAACATAATGTAAAGCAACACTTAGTTCCACCACGCCAAGGCTTGCCCCAAAATGACCTCCATAAACACTCACCACATCAATTATATACTGCCGCAATTCATTACAAACCTGGTGTAATTGTTCTCTGTTTAATTTTTTTAAATCGTCGGGATTATTAATATTCTTTAATAATTCTCCTGCTTTTATTTCCATTTATATTTTTATTTCCGAAGTAAAGTTACTGTTTTTACGAACTTTTAAGCTGCCTATATAATATTTTTTATAATAACTAATTCAATAACGAATATATTAATGCAAATATTTCATCATATTCAAGATCATATCTGCATCTGGGCAATTCTTTAAATATGATTCTCTTTCTGATAATTTGCAAACGCCAGGGTAATCTCCTTCTTTCAACTGTATATCCTGAATAATTTGAAAGTGCAAGTGTGGAGGCCAGTTTCCATTTTCGGCAAGTGTTCCAAAATGCCCTAATACTTCTCCTCTAGATACATAAGCCCCTTCACTTAACCTGGAAATATCTGCTAAACTTAAATGACCATAAAGCGTATGAAAAGCTACTGTTTCCAACTGGTGCAATAAAATAATTGTGGCGCCATAATCACCAAAGCCATCATTAAATGCAAAGCTATGCACCATACCGCCTAATGGAACATACACAGTTGTGCCAGCCGGCCCCCAAACATCTATACCCAAATGAACAGAACGGGGTTCTTCTCCATCAAAAATTTCACTTCTTTTATACAATTTTCGGTTTTCGTTATAACCCCCAATACCATATTTTGCATTGTTTTTTTTTAATTGGGTATCAATATAGTTAGAAAACAATTGGGTATCGGCAACAGTATCTTTGCCAAGCTCTGTATTTGTTTCCGTAAAATCAAATTGAAATAATTTTTCAATATCAGGATTAAATTTTACTACGGGATGAAAGGTTGACCTGTTTTTTACTAATGCATTTTCAAGTTCAGATATCATAATAAATATTTTTACTCCGGTTTAATATAAACTGTAAATAAACAGAAATATTAAATTGTTTAATTAATATCAAATAACTACGTTTATCATTTTGTTTTTAACATAGATGATTTTTTTTGGAGGCTTACCATCAAGCCATTTTTTTACAATATCATTTTGAAGAACTAATGTTTCTACCTGTTTTTGATCAAGGCTAAGCTCCAGTTCTATATTAGTGCGTAATTTCCCATTTATGGAAACCGGGTATTCTTTAGTACTTTCTACTAATAATGCAGAATTAAATGCCGGATAGCTGGCATCTAAAACGCTGTCTTCATTTCCTAATTGATGCCATAGCTCTTCACTTATATGAGGGGCATAAGGCGTAAGCAAAATTAGCAGTTGTTCTAATATTTCTTTTTTATTGCATTTTAAATCGGCGAGTTCATTTATGCAAATCATAAATGTACTAACGGCAGTATTAAATGAAAAACGTTCGGTATCTTCTTCTATCTTTTTTATGGTACGATGCAGAACTTTTAATTCGGCATCGGTTGCTTTTTCATCAGTCCAAAGTTTCCCTTTCAAATCATCATTAAACAGCCGCCACAATTTTCTTAAAAAACGATGAACGCCTTCAATTCCTTTGGTATCCCAGGGTTTGCTTGCTTCTACTGGACCAAGGAACATTTCATACAAGCGAAAGGTGTCAGCGCCGTAGTCTTTTACAACATCATCAGGATTTACGACATTCCCATACCTTTTACTCATTTTTTCAGGAACCTGAATCGCTCTAAATTTCAACTCAGTGATTGGCTTCTTATTATAATCAAACCATTGGTTTCTCTTCGAATCATAATATCCATCTTTACAAAGTAATATTTCATATTTCGCTGAATAACTACGATTTTCATTTTTGTCCGTAAAGTATTTAGTTGTATTTAGAATTCCGTCATTGACAAAATCGACTTTTGTTCTTATTAGTGAAGTTTCATAGGAATCAACGTTGAGATCAGCAGATAAATTAAACAAATAAAAATCCATTTCTTCATCATTATTATCTGGACTTAAGGTAATTGGTAGACCATTTACAGTATGCCATTTTAATGGCATTGAACTTGAACTCTGACCCTGAAATGAATTCGGTTCTTCGATTTGATTAGCCCCAATACGATAAATTTTTTCTGAAATTCCTCCAATCATTCCCTGGTTCAACAATTTCTTAAATGGTTCGTCAAATCCAATCAACCCTAAATCAAATAAAACTTTGGTCCACATACGGCTGTACAACAAATGCCCAACAGCATGTTCGGTACCACCAATGTACAGGTCAACCTGGTTCCAGTAATTGCTGGCATTGCGGTTGCAAAATTCATTATTGTTATGTGGATCCATATAACGAAGAAAATACCAACTGCTGCCGGCATAACCGGGCATGGTACTTGTTTCTCGTTTTACATCCTCCTTGCCTCTTTCCAGTGGAGAGGAGTTAGCATTGAGGTTTACCCATTCTTTAATATTTGCAAGCGGCCCTTCGCCTCCGGGACCCGGGCCATATTTTTCTACATGTGGTAGTTCCAGCGGCAACTCATCTGCATCAATCGGTAATGCTACTCCATCGCTCCAAATAATAGGAAAAGGTTCGCCCCAATAACGTTGACGACTAAAGCCAGCATCCCTCATCTTATAATTTATTTTACGTTTGCCAATACCCAATTCTTCCACCTTATTTACAGCTATTCCAATAGCATCTTTCATTAGTATACCATTTAAAAACCCCGAGTTTTGCAAAATGGCATCTTTAGTAGAATTTGCTTCACTTCCATTATAATGCGTACCAATAATATTGGTGATGGGAATATTGAAATGTTTTGCAAACAGAAAGTCTCGCTGATCGCCACATGGCACGGCCATAATGGCGCCAGTACCATATCCTGCCAATACATATTCGGCAATCCAAATAGGAATTTCCTTTCCGTTGAAAGGATTAATAGCATAAGCTCCGGTAAAACAACCGGTGATCGTTTTTGCTTCTGATAAACGTTCTCTTTCGCTGCGGCTTTTTACATATTTCAGATAATCCTCAATGGCAGCTTTTTGTTCCACTGAAGTTATTTGTGAAACCATTTCATGTTCGGGTGCAATAACCATAAAGTCGACACCAAAGATGGTATCGGGCCGGGTAGTGTAAACCCGCAATTTGTTATCTGCTTCTTTAATTTCAAAATCAACCTCAGCCCCTTCGCTTTTTCCAATCCAGTTGCGCTGCATTTCTTTCATGCTATCGCTAAAATCTACTGTTTCCAAGCCTTGCAACAGCCTGTTGGCATAAGCTGTAATTCGTAAAAACCATTGGCGCATCTTTCTTTTTTCAACCGGGTGGCCGCCACGTTCGCTCACCCCATTCACTACTTCATCATTTGCCAATACTGTTCCCAATGCTTCACACCAGTTTACTTCGCCGTAAGCGCTAAAGGCCAGGCGGCGGTTCATTAAAATATCTTCCTGTTCTTTTTTTGAAAAAGCATTCCACTCATTAGCTGTAAATTTTTTACATCCTTTCGTTTCATATTTTTTTATCAGGTCGGTAATTGGCCTTGCTTTTTGCTGTGTATTACAGAAATAGCTGTTGAATAATTGTAAAAAAATCCATTGTGTCCATTTATAATATTGAGGATCGCTGGTACGGATTTCTCTACCCCAATCGTAGCAAAAACCAATTTTATCAAGTTGTGCTTTAAAAGTTGCAATATTTTTTTCGGTTGTAACTGCCGGGTGCTGGCCTGTTTCCAGTGCATATTGTTCGGCAGGTAATCCAAAACTATCAAAACCCATAGGATGTAAAACATTAAATCCTTTTAATCTTTTGTAACGGCTATAAATATCGCTGGCAATATACCCCAACGGATGACCTACATGCAAACCTGCACCACTTGGATATGGAAACATATCCAGTACATAATATTTAGGTTTTGCTGAATTATTTGATACCTGGTAAATATTTTTATCTCTCCAGTAATCCTGCCATTTCTTTTCTATTTCTTTAAACTTGTATTCCACTGCTAAGTAATTTTTATATTAATTTTTCTTTTTCAATACAGCCAGTATTTGTTTTTTTTTATATTACACAATTGCATTGCATAATATTATTGTATAGCCATTATCCATTTTTTCTTTTGGCTTCTTAGTTATAAAACTGTGAAAGAAAAGTTATTTAAGCTTCAATCACACTTCATATTTTACTTTTACAAAAATAAACAAGGAAGACTGTCGTTTTGAAGTGAGCAAAAATACGGCAAAGCAGCTAAAAACCTTTATTTTTGCCCGGCTGTAAAAGCAAAACAGTACTAACTCCCAAACAATAATAAATTATGGCTCAGTTCGGAAAAGCAAGTAGTAAACGAGGTAAACCAACCTATGCCTATGCAATCATAGGTGTGGCATTGGTATTATTTTTATTTGGTATTGTTGGCTGGTTCTTTTTAAACCTTCGTAAAACCGGCGATTATGTAAAAGAAAATATCCAGGTACACGCCTGGTTAAATCCTAATGCACCCAAGAAAAAAGTTGACAGTTTAAAAAGTTATATTTCTTCTATCCCTTTTGCTAAGAATGTTGAGTACGTAACAAAAGAAATGGCCATACAAATATGGAATAAGGACAATGACACCACCTGGAGAAAATTTTTGGATGAAAACCCCTTACCCGAAAGCATTGATTTTTATATAAAGGCCGATCATGTACAAAAAGATAGTTTAGATCTTTTATCAATTGATTTGTTAAATAGATTCCCGGGGCTTATCAATGAATTTCAGTTTCCTACAGAAACCATAACCCAGGTTAGTAAGTTTGTTAAAACTGCTGCTTACATATTTTTAATAGCAGCTATTATTTTAACTGTGCTGGTGGTATTTTCTATAGATAATACAATTCGTCTTGCCATGTACAGTAATCGCTTCTTGATTAAAACCATGCAAATGGTTGGCGCCACCCGATGGTTTATTGCCAAACCTATAAATAAAAGGGCTGTTTTAAACGGACTGATAGCTTCGGGTATTGCCATTGTTGCGGTATGGTTTACGGTAATGCTTATCGAGTCGCTGGCACCCAGTTTTAAAGTTTTACACGATAATACCAGTATGATTCTGCTATTTTTAGTAATCATTATTTTGGGTATCAGCATTACCCTTATCAGTACCCACCGCTCGGTAATAAAATACCTGCGCATGAAATTGGATGATTTATATTAATTTGCAACTTCAATTTTTAACCATTATGAGTAAAGATAAAAAACAAACTTCGGCACCGGGTTCATCTAATCCTTTGTTTGGTAAAGAGAATTATATGTGGATGCTAATTGGATTAGGCGTGCTGGCGCTAGGCTTTTTTTTAATGGCCGGGGGTAAAAGCAGCGATCCAAAAGTTTTTAATGATGCAGATGTGTACAGCACTACCCGTATTACCATTGCACCTATGCTCATCATAGCAGGTTTTATTATTGAAATTTTTGCTATCATGAAGAAATCTAAAACCAATTAAAGATTAATAAATAAGTATTAATATTTATTAGCGAAGTTGATACCTTCGCTTTTTTTATTTAATTAATTTATATGGATACCATACAAAGTGTCATCATTGGAATAGTAGAAGGGCTAACCGAATTCCTTCCTGTATCTTCAACTGGCCACATGATCATCACTGAAAAACTATTACATATAGCAGAAGATGATTTCAGCAAAGTTTTTACCATTGCTATTCAATTGGGCGCTATACTAGCGGTAGTAGTTTTATATTGGAAAAAATTTTTTGATTTCAAAAACTGGAAATTTTACTTAAAAATTGCAGCGGGTGTGGTGCCAGCTTTAATACTTGGTTTTCTTTTTTCAAATAAAATAGATGCTTTGCTGGAAAGCTCTACAACGGTTGCCTTATCATTACTGGTAGGAGGTATAATTTTATTATTTATTGATAATGTATTTAAAAACCCTCAGGTAGATAAAGAGGAAGATATTTCTTTTTTTAATGCCATAGTGATAGGGATTTGGCAATGTATTGCCATGATACCGGGCATAAGCCGAAGTGCTGCATCTATCATTGGCGGTATGCAACAAAAATTAACACGTAGTGCCGCCGCCGAATTTTCTTTCTTTTTAGCTGTACCCACCATGTTGGCTGCTACCGGTTATAAGCTTTTAAAATACTGGCAGGATAATGCAGGCTTCACATCTAACGAAATTAAACAGTTGGCTATTGGCAATGTGGTGGCTTTTGTAGTTGCTATGTTGGCTATTAAATTTTTTATTGGCTTTTTGAAAAAACATGGATTTAAAATTTGGGGTTATTACAGAATTGTGGTGGGCATTTTATTACTCATTCTTATTTATACAGGTTATATAAAACCCTGAATACCCTGTATAGGGTATATGATTATTCAGCATGTTTGATTAATTATGCAGTTAATACCAAAATTAACTGCTATGATTTTTTTAAAACAATTTTTAACGGCTCTTGTAATAACATCCCTAATTACAGCCTGCAATTCAGGCTACGGAAAAGAGTACAAGTTAGATTCCAAACACAATGTTTATTACAAGGGAGATAATGTTACTGAAGCTCAAGCAAAAAAATTAGCCGAGTATCTTAAAGAACAGGAGTATTTCCAGGATAGTATCGAATCTACTGTTCAGTTGGTAAAAATAAAAGACACTTTCAATTTAAATTTTGTAGTGGATGAAACTAAACTTACAAAAGGATACGAAACTAATTTCTTATTATTTGGCGGTTTCATTTCTGAAAGTGTTTTTAATAAAGCACCAGTAATTATACAGCTAACCAATAATAAGCTGGAGCCTTTTAAAAACCTGGGGTATGCCAGCCCCATATCGGGCGAAAAGGAGTAAAAGAAAAAACTCATTGTATTTAACCCCTGTTAATTTTGCAGGGGCTTTTTTATTTCATTACAATGATATTTGCTACTTTCAGTATTCCTTAATAAGATATCATGCAAACTGCTTCAAAAAAAATCATTAATGGTTGGGCCATGTATGATTGGGCTAATTCGGTTTACAACCTTGTAATTACAACCACTTTTTTTCCTGCATATTATGCAGTTGTTACCAGCACTGTAAAATTTCCGGATGGTATCTTTTTTTTAGGGCGCCGCTTTGTAAATACCGAACTTAAAGATTATGTACTTGCCTTTGGTTTTTTAGTAATTGCATTGTTATCTCCTATCTTATCATCTATTGCTGATTATAAGGGCAACAAGAAAAATTTCATGCGTTTTTTTTGTTACATGGGTGCTATAAGTTGTTCCCTCATGTATTTATTTGATGAACACCATGTAACACTAGGCCTGATGTGTTTTATGTTTGCGGGAATTGGTTTTTACGGCAGCCAGGTTTTTTATAATTCGTACCTGCCCGAAATTGCTGCGGAAGAAGACAGGGATAAAGTAAGCGCAAAAGGTTATAGTTATGGATATATAGGTAGTGTAATTATGCAATTAATAGGTTTTGCATTAGTATTATTAATGCCTGATGGAGAATTACCTTTAAAAATAACTTTTTTATTGGTAGGAATATGGTGGGTTGCATTTGCACAAATTACATTTAACAGGTTACCCATTAGCCCTAAAACTGAAAGAAAAAGTAAAAAACATGCATTGGTAAATGGTTTTCACGAACTACAGTTTGTTTGGCGTGAGGTAAAACAAATGCCACAGTTAAAGCGATTTTTAACTGCTTTCTTCTTTTATAACATGGGTGTACAAACAGTAATGTTGGTTGCCATAGATTTTGGGATTAAGGAATTGAAACTTGAAAACTCAAAGCTTATCATTACAGCTGTAATTATACAAATTGTAGCAATAGCAGGCGCAATAGGCATGAGCCGTTTATCGGCCATTTACGGAAATATAAAAATATTAGTATTAACTGTTTGTCTATGGATTGTGGTTTGTATTGCAGGATATTTTATGCAAACAGAAATACATTTTTACATCATCGCATCGCTGGTAGGTCTTGTAATGGGCGGCATTCAATCACTTAGCCGTTCTACCTACAGCAAACTAATGCCCGAAACAAAAGATACCGCATCGTTTTTTAGTTTTTACGATGTAACTGAAAAATTTGCCATTGTAATTGGCTTATTTACTTTTGGTTTTATTGAAGGCATTACCAATAATATGCGTAATTCTATTTTGGCTTTGATTGTTTTTTTTGTATTAGGACTCTTGTTCTTAATACTAACTTACCAGGCGCAAAAAAAACAATCAGTAACTTTATAAAAATGAAAATTTATACAATAAATACCGGTTATTTTAAATTAGATGGTGGCGCCATGTTTGGTGTGGTACCCAAAAGTATTTGGAACAAGCTTAACCCTGCCGATGAAAACAATATGTGTAGTTGGGCTTTGCGTTGCTTATTAATTGAAGATGAAAACAGGTTAATATTGATTGATAATGGTATGGGGAATAAACAAGATGCAAAATTTTTTGGCCATTATTACTTGCATGGCGATGATACGCTAGAAAATTCGTTAGCAAAATTGGGTTATACTAAAGATGATATTACCGATGTGTTTTTAACACATCTGCATTTTGACCACTGCGGCGGGAGTATTGTAAAAGAAAGGGAAAAACTTGTTCCTGCATTTAAAAATGCAATTTACTGGAGTAATGAACATCACTGGAAATGGGCTACAGAACCCAATACCAGGGAAAAGGCAAGTTTTTTAAAAGAAAACATATTACCTATAAAGGAAAGTGGGCAATTGAAATTTTTTAATTTAACTGCAGATGTTTCTTCGCTTTCAAACCATAATATCGAAAATGGGCTTCCTTCATATAATTCGGGCATCATTTCAAACTTATTGTTTTATACAGTAAGTGGACATACTGATTTTATGATGCTACCCAAAATAAAATACAAAGAAAAAACAATCGTTTATATGGCCGATTTGTTGCCTTCTGCAGCACATATACCATTGCCTTATGTAATGGCGTATGATATGTTTCCGCTACAAACATTAAAAGAGAAAAATTTATTTTTAAACGAAGCAGTACAAAATAATTACATCTTATTTTTTGAACACGATCCTTTACTTGAATGCTGCAATTTACAATTGACGGAAAAAGGCATCAGGATGAAAGAATCATTTAAACTAAACGAAATATAATTTTAGCGAACGCCTATAAATGAAGTTAGTTTATGACGCAGGTTTTTATAACTCATCATATCTACCTTAATACTTCCTACAGCAATTGGGCTTTCTACTCTTAATAATAAATGATTAGGATCATCGCTTAGCCATGCTGTCATTTTTTCTCCACCTTCAAAAATAGTTCCTTTAATTAATAGCGGTTTTATCTTAATAGCATTAAATCTTCCATATCGTGTTTTAATTTTTTCCTTCCCCATATAACGAATGTACATGTGATAAACTTCATCATCCAAAAACATATCAAACAGGATTTTATCGTTTACTTTATATTTATCAAAATCAATATTGCGTGCATAATACACCATACTCACTACATCCTGTATGCAATTGGTTACTTTAAATACGCCATTGGTACTTATTGCAGTATTGGCATCCTGGTTAAAAGTTACATTATTATATTTTTTG
>DAOLYC010000056.1:0-10002 GCA_035425605.1 Ferruginibacter sp. | reverse complement strand
GCGATAGCTAATCGTTACTTTATTTTTTTCAGAAGCGTTCCAGTCTATTTTTAATAATGTCCTTATTGCATTCAGCTTTTCTTTTGTTTCCATAAAAGCTCCCGGATCATAATTGTATTTTTTCTTTACACTATCGCTCAAAGCGCTTATTTGCTGAATTTGGCTATTGCCTTTATAATCAGAAAAATTAAAAGGCTGCGGACTGTTCTCAACCTGGTTTTCGAAAGAAAGAAAATAAAATAATTTGTTTTTTTTCAAAGGACCACTCACCCAGGTGCCGTAAGTTTGGTTAAAAAATTTAGATAGCTTTGATGCGCCAAGTTTGCCGGCCATATTCTGGTTTCTAAAATAGTACCATGCCGAACTTTTTACTTCATTGCTGCCTGATTTTGTAATGGCATTGATACTTCCCCCGGTGAAATTACTGTACTGAACATCATACGGCGATAACAATATGTTTATTTTATCCAACACTTCAATGGAAATGGGTGGAGTACGGGTTTGTCCGCCATTGGTACCGCTTAACGCCACACCTAAAATATCATTACTGTTAGCACCATCAATGAAAAAGGCATTTAACTTATTGTTCTGGCCTGCAAACGACATCAGGCCATCTCCATTTACTTTGGCCTGTGGCACCAACCTTACATAGTCCTGAAGATTACGGCTAATTGAGGGAAGAAAAGCCATCTGATGGTTAGAAATTATAGACAAAATACCCGGTACCGTTATGTTTGCATTTGCTACCACCTCACTAAGTTCGATTGGTTTGCTTTTTAAAATAAATGCTACAATATCATTGTTTGCAAAATCTTTGAAATTTCCTGAAGCGTTAAAATCAACAAAAAGATTCCGGTATATATGAGGTTCATATCCAACGTAGCTTACTGTTACAAAATAAGGGCCTCCGGGTATTAAGTTAGAAAAATAAAATTCCCCATCAGTTCTACTTTGTGCCGTATAAACACTCTTTGTAGGTTCATGGGAAATTATAATGGTAGCACCTTCCAATCCTTTATTGTTTTGAGATTTTATATATCCCGAAACATTGCTATTGGTTTGTTGTGAAAAAATATATTCAGGCAATGAGCATGAAAACAGGCAACTAAAAATAATATTGAAAAGAAATATTTTCATGAATCCAGGATAAACTATATTCACGAATTCAAAAGTAAACTAAAAGAAGCGTTGGTAGATTTTAAGACCTTGTCGTTAGTCGTTAGTAATTGCATTTTGTCGAATTCTGATTCAAATTATCGCTATATTATGTAATTAAGTAACAATTTTGCAATATAGCAGAAGGCTTTTTCCTAGGTTAAATTCGATATTTTATCAGCTACTTTTTGCACCAAATATTTTTAAACTCTTTTACACATCAAAATGTAAGTTAGCTACCTGAACAGTTGTGCTTTTAAGAAAAGGTTTATTTGAGTTTTATTTACACCACTTTCTGTTACTTTAAGTAAATAATCTACTATGATATATAGCCACCATCTATCCTGCCGACTAGTAAAGTTTCAATAAGCGCCATAACATAAGCCAACAGATTAATTAAAAAAAATAATTGAACTCAGCTTTGTTTAATTACCATTACTGCTAAATAAATCTAACACAGTTATAAAAAGTATTGCAAAATACAATCCAAATTTGATATTAAATTGCAGTAAATAATCTTATAACAAACCTCATTTTATAAAAATGCAGGATAAAACAAAAAGCCATGTTACAAAATCACGAAATTGATTACAGAATTTACGGTGAAGAACTTCAGTTTGTAGAAATTGAATTAGACCCCAATGAAACAGCCATTGCCGAAAGCGGCGCCTTTATGATGATGGATAACGGAATCCAGATGAACACTATTTTTGGTGATGGGAGCCAGCAGCAAGATAATAGCATACTGGGAAAATTATTTAGTGCAGGCAAACGGTTACTGGTAGGCGAAAGTTTATTTATGACAGCTTTTACCAATGTGGGCCAGGGAAAAAAGAAAGTAAGTTTTGCTGCACCCTATACCGGTAAAATAATTGTTTTTGATTTGGCCAGGCTTGGCGGTAAAATAATAGCTCAAAAAGATGCCTTCCTTTGTGCGGCAAAAGGCGTGAGCATTGGTATTGAATTTCAGCGCAGGCTGGGCACCGGAATTTTTGGCGGCGAGGGTTTTATTATGGAAAAACTAGAAGGCGATGGACTGGCCTTTGCTCATGCTGGCGGTTATATTATTGAAAAAGAATTGCAGCCTGGCGAAATTTTAAAAGTAGATACTGGTTGTGTAGTGGCATATACCGCCGGAATTGATTTTGACATTGAATTTGTGAGTGGCATTAGAAACTGGATGTTTGGCGGCGAAGGTTTATTTTTTGCTAAACTTTCGGGCCCCGGTAAAGTTTGGCTCCAATCTCTGCCCATAAGCCGTTTGGCTGGCAGATTGCAACAATATACTTACAAACGTAAAGAAGAAGGCAGCATTTTAGGCGGGCTGGGAAATTTATTGGATGGAAAAGAGTAAAAATTCCCTGGTGAGTTATTTTTATATCATTTATTGAGGTTGTTAAACAAACTTTATTGTAAAAGATTTGGCAGATTGAAATTATTAATCGTATATTTGCGATATAAGATTTTAAAAAATGGCTATACATAAAAAAGATGCGTTCATCCAGAAAGAGCAGGAACTGGCACAGTTTGCAAAAGCAATGGCACATCCGGCACGTATTGCTATTTTAAAATTACTGGCTTTAAAAAACGAATGTATTTGTGGAGAAATAGTAGAAGTGTTGCCATTGTCGCAATCAACCGTATCGCAGCATTTAAAAGAGTTAAAAAATGCCGGTTTGATTAATGGGAATATTGATGGACCCAGGAGTTGCTATTGCATTAATTGGAAAGCTTTTGAAAAATTTATGAATGAATTTAGTTTCCTGTTTAATAAACTTAAAGTGCAACATGATAAGGCTTGTTGCCAAAAGATAACGCCTTTAAAAGGAGAATTATAATGTATGATGTTAACAAAAAATTATTTTCTCACCATAAAAAATAAAGCCATGAACAATGATCAGAATGATCCTAACTGTTGCATAGATAACAGTGGATGTTGCGGCATCACCGATATGGGGTGCTGTTAAAATCAACAAGGTGAAGCCTGTTTTAAAATGCAGGCTTCACTATTTTATAAACTGGATAATCTGCGCTGCAAAACAATAATCTAAATGTTGAATCTTTATCTCAAATCTTATCCTTAATAATTAAGTACAACAATTTCCTTTGCCTATTTATGTTGTCTTTGCCATTTTTATATATCAGATATTAACATTTATTCACAGCTATCCACATCTAATTCACATCCCAACTACATCAAATAAACAGGATAACCTATACTATAAAGCATTTTATAGCTGTGGATAAAAAACTTTAACCAAAATATGTTTGTAAAGTGGGAAAAAGTGTTATTTTGTGGTAATATCTGTTATATTTTTAATTAATTACCTGAAAATGATAGGTTTCCTTGGTGAATATGAAGCCACTTTAGATGCTAAAGGACGATTTCTTTTACCGGCAGGCTTTAAAAAGCAAATGCCGGATGAAGGCGCTTCGCAGTTTATCATAAACAGGGGGTTCGAAAAATGCCTCACATTATATCCTAAACAAAGCTGGGATCCTATATTTTCTGAAATAAGCAAACTCAATGATTTTGACCCAAAAGTAAGAGAATTCAGACGGTATTTTTTAAACGGCGCCACACAATTAGAATTGGATACCGCCGGCCGTTTATTGGTACCTAAAAATTTAACCGAACATGCCGGGCTTGA
The DNA here is from genome assembly GCA_035425605.1 of Ferruginibacter sp. Taxonomy (GTDB): domain Bacteria; phylum Bacteroidota; class Bacteroidia; order Chitinophagales; family Chitinophagaceae; genus Ferruginibacter. The sequence continues at coordinate 6,196 of DAOLYC010000056.1, read as the reverse complement.
AAAAGAAATTGTTTTGGTATCGGCAGTTAACAAAATTGAAATATGGGATAAGAGTAAGTATATGCAGTTCTTTGAAACTTTTACACCGGGATCATTTAGCGATTTAGCAAATGAAGTTATGAACAGAAAGGATGGGAATTTGTAATTAGTAATTTATAAAATGGAATGAAAAAAGAAAAGGTAGATAACCCAATTCCCGATTCCCAATTACAAATTTATCATACTCCTGTTTTATTGAACGAATGCCTGGCAGCATTAAATATTAAACCCGATGGTATTTATGTTGATTGCACTTTTGGCGGCGGCGGACATAGCCGTGCTATTTTGCAACAACTGAATGAATACGGCAGATTGATTGTTTTTGACCAGGATGAAGATGCAAGAAAAAACCAAACTGAAGATGAACGGGTAACTTTTATACCTCAAAATTTCAGGCACCTGAAGCGTTTCTTACGATTGTATAAGATTGAAAAAGTTGATGGCATACTTGCCGATCTGGGTGTCTCTAGTCACCAGTTTGATGAAGCCAACCGCGGCTTTTCCATTCGTTTTGATGCCTCGTTGGATATGCGTATGGATCAGCGCCAAACTGTTACTGCTGCCAACATTTTAAAAACTTTTACTGAATGGCAACTACACAAAATGTTTGAACAATATGGCGAAGTTACCAATGCTAAAACACTGGCAAAAACAATTGTAATACAAAGGTCATTAAAACCTATACGCACCATTAACGAATTTAAAACTGCAGTACAGGCCGTGGTTAAAGGAAATCCTAAAAAATATTTTGCCCAGGTTTTTCAGGCACTAAGGATAGAAGTGAATGACGAGTTGGGCGCTTTAAAAGAGCTGCTGGAACAATCAACTACATTATTAAATATTGCTGGAAGAATTGCAATCATCACTTTTCATTCGTTGGAAGACCGGTTGGTTAAAATTTTTTTTAAAGATGGTACGATGGACGAAACTGTAATTGATGATATATATGGCCATCGGTTTAAAAACCCTTTTAAAGTCATCACAAAAAAACCGGTTACAGCAACTTCAAAAGAATTAAAGGAAAATACAAGATCGAGAAGTGCAAAACTGCGAGTGGCAGAAATGCAGCAAGTGTAAAAGTTTAAAAAGTAAATAGTAGATCATCAAAATCAATGTCAGAAAAAAACGATACAACAGAAACACAGGCAACGGTTGCAAAAACCGATTGGAAGAAATATATCACTCATAAATGGGTGGTAAAAAATATTCCGTTCTTCCTGTTTTTAACCTTTTTAGCTGTATTGTATATATATAACGGGCATTATACCGATAAGCTTAATTTAAAAATAAGCACCACAGAAAAACACATTAAAGAACTTGAATACGAATATAAAACAATTAAGAGTGATGTTATTTTCAGAAGTAAAGCAAGTGAATTGATTAAAGCGGTAGAACCACTGGGTTTAAAAGAATTAACAGAACCCCCGGTTGTACTAGGTTTTACTTCGGGTAAATAAAAAAGGGTTATGTAAAGCAAGTAACAGTAAAAAAGGATTTTAATAAATAATAAAACTAAAAGTTCTAATTCATTTTCTCCGCCATTTTAAGAAAATAGGCTGAAACCGGATATATAAATGGAAATAAAAAAAGACATACTCTGGCGTGTTTACCTCAGTTTTCTGGGAATGATAATCCTTGGATTATTTGTGGTAGGCAAAGCTTTTTATATACAGCGTGTACAGGGAAAGTTTTGGAAAGATATGGATAGCAGTATGCACCTGAAATACATGCCCGTAGATGCAGAACGTGGTACCATTTACAGCGAAGATGGAAATATATTAAGTACTTCGGTACCGATTTTTGATGTTTATGTTGATTTTGCTGCTGATGGCTTGCGTGAAAAAAACGGAAAAAGATTTAAAACCCATGTTGATTCATTAAGTATTTGCCTGGCAAATCTTTTCAATGATAAAACCGCACATGCTTATTTGAAAGAATTACAATTGGCATATAAAAGCAAATCCAGGTATTATTCATTAAAGAAAAGAATTTCATTTACAGAATATAAAGCTTTAAGGGATTTTCCTTTGGTAAAACTGGGTAAAAATAAAAGTGGTTTTATTATAGAAGTAAAAGATAAACGCATAAACCCTTATGTACTGCTTGCTAACCGAACCATTGGTTTAGCAAGGGCCAATGCAAGTAATGTAGGGCTTGAACAAAGCTACGACAGCCTGCTGAAAGGTAAAACGGGCCAGCAATTGGTAAGGTATGTAGCAGGTGCTTATATGCCGGTTGATGGTGGTGATGTGGATCCCGAAAACGGAAAAGATATTGTATCAACATTAGATACTTATATACAAGATGTGGCCGAAAATGCACTAATGCGTATGTTGGTTAGTAATAACTCACCACATGGCACTGCCATTGTAATGGAAACAGCCACCGGAAAAATAAAAGCAATTGCCAACCTGGGTAAACAGTCTGATGGTACTTATGCCGAAGACCTGAATTACGGAATTGGCAGAGCAACCGAACCAGGTTCAATATTTAAACTGGCAACATTAATAAGTTTGTTGGAAGATAAATATGTAACCAACAGCTCTATTGTTGATTGCGAAGGCGGTGTAAAAAGTTTTTATGGTTTACGCATTAAAGATTCGCATTTAGGTACGCATGAAATTACTGTTAAAGATGCTTTTGAAAGAAGCAGTAATGTGGCATTTGCAAAACTGGCCGAACAATATTATGGTTCTCAACCAACAAAATTTATCAATCACCTGCACACATTCAGGTTAGATACATTAACCGGGGTAGATATTATTGCTTCATCCGGAAAGCCAACCATAAAAAAGCCAACAAACCGTAGCTGGAGTAGAACCACAATCCCGTTTATGGCCCATGGTTATGAAGAGTTGGTAACACCATTAAATATGCTTATGCTTTACAATGCTGTAGCCAATAATGGAAAAATGATGAAACCTTACCTGGTAAGTTCTATAAGACAATATGGAGTAGAGCTGGATTCAATTAAACCAAAAGTGCTTGTAGAAAAAATTTGCAGCGATGAAACCCTGGCTCAGGTTAAAGAATGCCTATTGGCGGTAGTACAGGGCCAACACGGCACTGCCAGGATAATTAAAGACCCTGATTATCTTATTGCAGGTAAAACAGGCACTGCAGTAACGGCACTGGATAACCGGGGATATAACAAAGGCAATAAAATTTACCAGGCATCATTCATCGGCTACTTTCCTGCCAATCAACCTAAATATACCATCGCTGTGGTAATTCAAAACAGTCGTGAGTCGAAGAAAATTTATGGCGCCGATGTTTCTGGTATAGTGTTTAAAGAAATTGCAGACAGGATTTATGGTACACTAAAGGGCCATAAAACTTTTATCGCCTCGGCAAAACCTGATAGCAGTGAGTATGATTATTTTGGAATTAAAAATGATATGGCTTCCATTTTTACAACGCTGAATATCCCTTATTCGGATATAAGTAATTCTGGCAACTGGCGCTCTGTACAATTAAAAAATAATACAGGCATTTTAAATACACCGCATCTTTCTGTTTCATCATCCGGTTCTGTAACCCCCGATGTTATCGGAATGGGATTGAAAGATGCCGTGTATTTATTAGAAAATATGGGATTACAAGTTACTGCTACCGGCCGAGGTAGGGTAGCAAATCAATCTATGGTTGCAGGCACAGCATTCATTAAAAATCAAAAAATTTCATTGATACTAAATTGATATTGCAGGATATACTATATAAAGTTTCTATTCAATCTATAACAGGTAATACAGGTATTAATATTACCCAACTACAGATAGATTCAAGAAAAGTTAGTGCAGGCGCATGTTTTATAGCAATAAAAGGATCTAAAACCGATGGAAATACTTTTATTGAAATGGCTATTAATAACGGAGCTGTGGCAATTGTATGCGAAAGTTTACCGGCACAATTAGTTGATAACATTATTTATGTACGTGTTGATAATGCTGCACAGGCAGCAGGTTTTATGAGCCATAATTTTTATGGCGAACCTTCTTTGAAATTTAAACTGGTAGGTGTTACCGGTACCAACGGTAAAACAACTATTGCCACTTTACTTTGGAAATTATTTACTGCACTGGGTTATAAATGCGGTTTGGTTAGTACGGTTCAAAATCAAATTGCAGATAAGATACTTGCATCAACACATACAACCCCTGATGCAATCAGTTTAAATGAATTGCTAAGGCAAATGGCAGATGAAGGATGTGAATATGTTTTTATAGAATGTAGCAGCCACGCCATACACCAAAATCGAATTACAGGCTTACAATTTACCGGAGCTTTGTTCAGCAATATCACACACGATCATTTGGATTATCACAAAACGTTTGATGAATATATCAGGGTAAAAAAATCATGGTTCGATAAATTGACTTCCACCGCTTTTGCCATCAGTAATGCCGATGATAAAAGAGGCGCTGTTATGTTACAGAATACACTTGCTAAAAAATATTTCTACAGCCTAAAAACAATGGCCGATTTTAAAGGAAAGATTTTAGATAACAGCCTACAGGGAATACACATGATGGTAAACGAAAAAGAAGTTTACTTCAGGTTAATTGGAGAGTTTAACGCTTATAATTTGCTGGCTGTATATGGTACCGCTGTTTGTTTGGGCCAGGATAAAGATAAATCGTTACAAGTATTAAGCAGCCTAGATGGCGCTGAAGGTCGCTTCGATTACAGCATCAGCAAAAAAGAAAAAATAACTGGCATTGTAGATTATGCACATACACCCGATGCTTTGTTGAATGTGTTGGCTACAATTAAAAATTTAAGGCAAGGTAACCAGCAAATTATTACTGTGGTTGGTTGTGGGGGCGACAGGGATAAAACCAAACGACCGGTAATGGCCGAAGTGGCCTGTGAGTATAGTAATAAAGTGATACTCACTTCCGACAACCCCAGGAGCGAAGACCCAATGGATATTTTAAAAGATATGCAGGCAGGTGTAAATGTAGTTGCAAAAAAAAAAGTTATATCAATTGCCGATAGGAAAGAGGCTATAAAAACAGCAGTGAGCCTAGCAAATAATGAAGATGTTGTTTTAATAGCTGGAAAAGGACATGAAAAATACCAGGAAATTAAAGGCGTAAAGTATGATTTTGATGATAAGCAGGTATTAAACGAAATTTTTGAACTGTTGGATAAATGATGGTAAGTGCTGGTTTAATAATTACAGATTTAACGAAATAATATGTTGTATCACTTTTTCGATTGGCTTTTAAAAGAAGGATTCCGTTTTCCGGGAATCAACCTTTTTCAATTCATCACTTTTAGGGTGATGTTGGCCATGTTATTGAGCCTGGTGATTACAACCGTGTATGGGAAAAAACTTATTAAATACCTGCAGAAAAAGCAATTGGGCGAATCTGTTCGTGATTTAGGATTGGCCGGCGAAAATGAAAAAAAAGGAACACCAACTATGGGTGGTATCATTATCCTGTTGGCTATTTTAATTCCTACAATTTTGTTAGCCAATTTAGATAAAGTGTATATACGCCTGATGTTGTTGTGTACTGTTTGGCTGGGAACAATAGGCTTTATTGATGATTATCTTAAAATAAGATCAAAGAGAATTGCACTGGCAAAAGGCGTAGCCTATAAAAAAAGCGATAGCGATGGATTGGCGGGCAGGTTTAAAATTTTTGGCCAGGTTATGCTGGGCATTATTGTAGGAGCCACTCTTTATTTTACACCTAGTGTTGTAGTGAAAAGAGAAGTTGTAAAAACTACAAATACAGAATCAACAGTAACAAGTGATAAGACTCCGGTAAAATATGATACGGTAATGTATGATGGCAAACCTAAAGTTTTTACAGATGCACGAAAAACTATGATTACCACAATACCATTTGTAAAAAATCATGAGTTTAATTATGCAAAGCTTTTGCCCAAAGCCTGGCAGGATTATGCTTATATATTGTACATCATCATTGTTATAATTATTGTAACTGCAGTTAGTAACGGCGCCAATATTACAGACGGATTGGATGGCCTGGCAACTGGTGTGAGCGCCATCATTGGTATTTGCCTGGGCATTTTTGCTTATGTAAGCGGCAATATAAAATTTGCTGAATATTTAAATATTATGTACATACCTAACCTGGGCGAATTATCAATTTTTATTGCAGCATTTGTGGGCGCCTGTATT
>DAOLYC010000055.1:0-10126 GCA_035425605.1 Ferruginibacter sp. | reverse complement strand
CGCGGCCAAAAATTGTTCTTCTAAGGTCACTTTTTGGCTTTCGCTGTGATGCGTATTAAAAACAGGATGTGTTAAAAACGATGAGGTTCTTTTTCCAAACATTGCATCTGCTTCATCAAGTAATAACGTAAAAGTTTTTCCGGTAACATCTTTAAAAATTGCATTTAGATTTTTTTCGGTTTCACCAATTGTATTACTTGTTACTTCATCTATAGATAAACTTATAGTGCCATTAGCATGAAAATGAAAGTTTGCATTATTTTTTTCTGCCGATTTTTTAAATGTATCAATATCGGCAACTTTAAATGTTATGGTATCAAAAAATTGATGGGGTAAAATATCAATGCCTGTATTTTGTAAAGCTTTTGCAATGGCAGCAGCTAATACATGCACACGCTGCGCTATCTTTTTTAAACCATTAGGCCCGTGAAAAACAGCATACATAGCCGCCATATTGGCCAGCAATGCCTGTGCGGTACATATATTGGAAGTTGCTTTTTCTCTTTTTATATGTTGTTCACGGGTTTGCAATGCCATGCGTAGTGCACGATTATTTTGTGCATCAATACTAATGCCAATGATACGGCCGGGAATACCACGTTTAAATTCATCTTTGGTTGCAAAGAAGGCTGCATGTGGGCCTCCATAACCAAGTGGTACACCAAACCGCTGGGCAGACCCAACAGCAACATCGGCACCCAACTCACCAGGAGGTGTTAGTAAAGTTAGCGCTAGCAAGTCGGTTGCCATTACCACGTAACCTTTTACTGCATGTACTTTATCTATAAAATCCTTATAGTCTTCTACCGCACCAATATTGTTTGGATATTGTACAAGAGCACCAAAATAACTTTCATCAAGCAAAGCAGTTTTGTAATTGCCATAAACCAGTTCAATACCTATTGGGGCAGCCCGGGTTATCAATACATCTTTAGTTTGATTAAAAACATATTCATCTACAAAAAATTTTGGTGTTTTAATTTCATCTGTTTTGTTGTTATGATGAAATAACATGGCCATGGCTTCGGCAGCGGCAGTGGCTTCATCAAGCAGGCTGGCATTTGATAATTCCAAACCGGTTAAATCGCAAATCATGGTTTGGTAATTGAGTAAACTTTCTAACCGTCCCTGCGATATTTCGGCCTGGTATGGGGTGTATTGTGTGTACCATCCCGGATTTTCAAAAACATTTCTTAAAATAACACTTGGTGTAATGGTATTATAATAACCCTGCCCAATGTAATTATTGTAAATCTTATTTTTGGCAGCTATCTTTTTTAATTCGCTCAGGTATTCAAACTCAGTTAGTGCCTTTGGCAGGTTTAATTCTTTTTTTAGCCTTATTGAATCGGGTATGGTTTTATCAATAAGTTCCTGCAGGTTTTGTACGCCAATGGTACTAAGCATTTGTTCAGTTTCATTTTTGCCTGGGCCAATATGGCGGCTGGCAAATTCGTTCTGTTGTTCATCAAATAACTTCATGGTGCTAATATGGTTTTATATTTTTTGTTAAGGCTTTTTGTTTAGTTTTCAACAGGAAGCCAGTTTACCAGGAAGAAAAGTGTTGCTCATTTGTACACTTTACCTTTAATAACCTTACCCTGGTTAAAGTGGCGCAAATTTACGATAACAGAACAAGATTATGGTACTGCTTACTTAACTACTTTTGCCTTGTGGAAAATTGATGCTTCGATTGGTTATAACTATTAAAAATGAAAGAAGATTTATTACATAATTGGGAAAAAAAATCAGCCGATCATAAAAAGGAATATAAAAAATACCTGCACAGGGCCGATAAGAATAAAGTATTGAAAGCATTGCCTAACCTGCATGATGAGGCGTTAAAAAAAATAGACTGCCTGCAATGTGCCAATTGCTGTAAAAATTATTCGCCCCGATTTAAAACCCCCGATATTAAGCGTATAGCCAGGTACTTACAAATGAAAGAATCTGACCTGATAAACACATACCTGTATATTGACAATGAAGGAGATTATGTTTTAAAATCGAAACCATGCCCTTTTTTAGGTGCCGATAACTTTTGCAGTATTTACGAAGTGCGACCCTCTGATTGTAGTCGGTTTCCATATACTGATGAAGATGTAATATTGAAAAGGCAGCCACTCACTTTAAAAAATAGTAGCTTTTGCCCAATTGTTTACTTTGTTTTAGAGAAATTAATGCAAGAAAAATAGTGCTTGCACAATGCTTTTGATTTATTTATTTTGGCTGTCTTAAAATTCTTATTAACCCAAAATTTGTCATCGAAAGAGAAATCCCCAATGCAGGAAAACTTTCTGTTGCTGATCTAAAAGCAATCTCTCAAAAATCATGTGGGGTTATCGGTAACTTTGCTCCTTCAATTCAATGAGTAGAAAGTTTTGTTACTGAAGACAAGATCTATTGTATTTACCTTACACCTAATAAAGCGTTGTTAAAGGAACATGCCAAACAAGGCGATTTTCCGGCAAACAGAATTGAAGAAGTAAGTAATGTTATAAGTGCAGTAACAACAACTTATACATTTAATGGTATTTATTAGTTTATATAGTTTTTAAAGATTTTTATAAATATTGTAATCTCTTTATTGATGCATTTATTTTGTAGTCAGTTCTGTATAAGCTGCTGTTAGTGGCCTTGCAATACCATCTCCTTTCCATTCGGGCGAACCGGGTATTTCTGTAGCTTTTAAGATTTCCTCTTTTGATTTACCTGATTTTATTTCCCCTTCGGTAAATTTTAATACATTTTCCAGGTAATGGCCAAATGCTTTCAAATCATCGGTATTTAAATGTACGCCATATCCATCTCCGGCATGGCCGCATACATACTGAGTTTTTTTAGAGAAGGTGGTGGTTGTTTTTTCTAAAACTTTTATCCAGTTGCTTATGCTGGCCCCGGCCGTTTTATCAACATAAGGGTGGCGCCTGTTAAAAACAAGATCACCCATGTGAATAATGTTTGCTTTTTCAAAATGTACCAGGCTATCGCCATTAGTATGGCCTGCACCATAATAATAAAGGCTTATTTTTTCTTTGCCTATTTTTTCGCTCCAAATATTTGTATAAACCTGGTCGGGATATAATTGTTTATCTTCTATATTCTGTTCTTTGGCAACACGTTCCTGGTTAGCTTTTGAATTGGTATGTGCCAGTACATGTGTTACCAAGCCCTTAAATGCAATATTGCCCGAAGTATGATCTCCATGATGGTGTGTGTTTATCAAAAGTCTGAAAGGGTTTTCACTTTTCTTCTTTAATTCATCTATTAAATGTTGTGCCGAGTCGGGGAATTGTGCATCCACTACCACAGTGCCTTCGGCAGAAAGATAAAAGGCAATGGTGCCGCCTTTTTCGGTAAAGATGCCGATATCGTTGGTAAGCATTTGTATATTCCAGACCGGATTGGCTAAAAAAGCAGCCAGGCTGTTTTTGTTTAGTAAAGCCAGGCTTGCAATGGTTAAGCTGCTTGTGCGAAGAAATGTGCGACGATGCATGATTGTTATTATTAAATGTAAAGAGCAATTTTTAAGGAATAGTAAGTTACAAATTAACCGGTAAAAGTGATAATTGTTGAACCAATTAAACTAGCTACCAATTTATTTTTTTATTGAATGTAAACTTCCTTTAATTTAGATGAACAGAAAATGAAAACATGAGTTACGCAGTTTGTTGTGTTCCGGTTGCCCCTGTTAGGATAGAGCCCGATCACCGATCGGAAATGATAAGCCAGGTTTTATTTGGTGAATGTTGTATTATAACGGTTGTTGCAAAAGATGGCTGGATAAAGATTGTAAATAAGTTGGATGCTTATAGTGGTTGGTGCCAGTGTACACATTTTCAAGAGATAGATGACAAGCAGTATTACCTTGAAGAAAACAATCTTACAGCAGACTGGGTAAATGAAATTGATTATAATGGCCACATGATGTGGATACCTATGGGTAGTTCATTAACCGCTATTATGAATGGTAATGCTTTTTGGCGTAAAAATATGTTGCATTATAACGGAAGTGTTTGGGATGCAGCAACAGCAAAACATGATACTAAAACCATTAAACAACTTGCTTTTAAATTTTTAAATACTACATATTTATGGGGAGGCCGTTCGGTATTTGGTATTGACTGTAGCGGTTTTACGCAAGCTGTGTATAAATTTTTAAATATTCATTTGCTTAGGGATGCACAGCAACAGGCTACGCAGGGCGAACTGGTTGCATTTTTACAACAAGCACATTGTGGCGACCTGGCTTTTTTTGATGATAGTGAAGGACAAATCATTCATACCGGAATTTTATTAAACCAGCATGAAATTATTCATGCATCCGGTAAAGTAAGGATAGATAAAATAGATACAGAAGGGATTATTCATGCAGATACCGGCTTACGAACACAAAAGTTGCGTATCATTAAACGTTATTTATAACCCGTATTATTTTTATTTACAGTTGTATTTATTTCACTTGACTGTGCTGGGTTTGATTTTTTGGCTTTGTCAAAAAATAACATTTTGCAACTGATAACCAACATAAATATGGCAAATATTTTTTTAATAGTTTCTTGTGAAAAGCTTAATGCTATCTTGCTTCCAAAATAACTGCCAACAAAAAAAGCAAGTGAAATTATTGCAACAACCCTCATATCAATATATCCCTGTTTGTAATATTGAATTACGCCAAGTAATCCGATAGGCAACAATAAAATACCTAACGATGTGCCCTGGGCCATTTTTTGAGAAAATCCAAGAAAAAAAATAAGTGCCGGTACAATAATAATTCCGCCTCCTACGCCAACTAATCCACTAAGTAAACCTGCAGCAATACCAACCATTATCAGAATAAGAACCAATTGTATGCTCATAATATTTCTATTTAATTTCATTAGATTATTATTTTATGGCTACCATTTTTTAATGAAAAGATAATTTTATTTTGGAAATTTAATCTTATAAAACGCAATGGCCTCATCAATCACTTTATAGGCAGCTTCTTTATCCTGAAATTCATCTATCTCTACAATTTTATTTTCAAGCACTTTGTATTGTTCAAAATAATTTCTAAGTACTGCAATAAAATGTTTAGGTAAAGAAGTTACATCGGTATAAAAATTTACTGCTGGATCCTGGCTGGCAACGGCAATAATCTTATCGTCTCTTTCACCATTATCAATCATCTGCATATTGCCAATAACAGTGGCCTCAACCAGGCATAGAGGATTTATGCTTTCGCTGCAAATTACCAATATGTCAAGCGGATCACTATCCTGCCCCAGGGTTTGTGGTATAAAGCCATAATTAACGGGGTAATGAAAAGAAGAGTATATGACCCGGTCTAATTTTAATAATCCTGTTTTTTTATCAACCTCATATTTTGCATGCGATCCTTTGGGGATTTCAATTAATGCTTTAACAGTCTGTGGTGCTTTATCACCATAATTGGCGCCATGCCAGGGGTGTAATGTGTACATAAAAAAGAAAGTTTATAATTATTATTTATTTTGCTGTAAAAACAAAAAAATTTTATTGATTACAGAAGAACAAAGATTTAATTTTTAATGAAAAGTAAATAGCCAAAAAAAGTAGCCGATATACCAAGAATAATACTAAGCATTATATATGTCAATGCCAAACCGTACTTACCACTTTGTATTAATCCCATATTTTCTAATGAAAAGGCTGAGAAAGTAGTAAAGCCACCACAAAGGCCTGTTGCCAAAAAAAGTTTCCAGTTGTTTGAAAAAACTTCATTCCTGATACTGATTGCAAAAACAACCCCTATTATAAAACTGCCAATGATATTTACAAATAGCGTTGCAAATGGAAATTGTTTTGTACTTAGCATTAAACTGCTGGCATATCTTAACACAGACCCCACTGCGCCACCCAATCCAATAAATAAAATGTCTTTTATCATCTGTGTTTATAAATTTCCCGAAAAAGTATATTTCAGGTCAATAAGCCATTTGCCATCAATTCGTACAACTTTTAATGGTGTTTTATCGGTAATGTTATAACTGTTGCTGTAATTAAAAATACAAACCGTATCGGTTACATAGCTTATTTCGTTTACAATGATATCGGCATTTTTATATTTTTCAAGTACATCTTTTCCTTTTTGGTTGTATTGTTTTTTAAATCTTTCAAATATCTGCATATTGGTATCGTCTTTTAGCAGGTATTGTTCAGCATCTTTAAAATTATCATCCAAAATATTTCTAACAAAGGCACGTGCCACTTCAACATCCGTAACTGGTGTTTTAGTAGAATTGTTGTTGCAAGAATAGATGATTGTAGAAATGAAAAAGAGAAAAATATATTTTTTAAGCATGGTTAAAGTTAATCAACTTTATAGTATGGTAAAAAAAAGCATCCCGTAAATTATTCGGGATGCTTAATATTTTGTTTATTGGGTTACTGTTTTTCCATCTTGGTTTTCATCGAATCCAATGCATCCAGTCCTTTTTGCATCAGCATTTTAAGAGAATCGGGGTTCATATTTTTTAATTTTTCCAGTCCTTCTTCCAGGTCTTTACTACCAGGGCCCATATCGCCTTTCATACTATTAAACATTCCATCGCCTGAGTTAAGTAACGATATTTTCCAGGCTCCATCTTCCTTTACCAGGTTAAAAGTATGAGAATCTGTTTTGCCGTTTTCGGTAACTTCAGCATCTACAGTAGCTTTGTCTCCTTCAACTTTCTCGTTTTTTAGTGTGTATTTCATATCTTTTACTTTAGCCTTAAATTCATCCCCCATTTTTGTTTTCATTTTTGCAATGGCATCCGGGTCAACACTGTTCATCAGTTTTTCGGCAGATTCTATAAATTGTACATCCTTTTTGGTGATGAATTTTTTTATATCATCCATGTTGCCGTTTTTCATGGCTGTAAACATAGCATTCATGGTTCCAGATGGCGAAGTCATATCGGAATGTGAATTACAAGCGGCAATACCGGCAAGCAAACAGAAGATCAGGATTACTTTTTTCATATTTTATTTTTTATTTGAGGTTCAAAAATAATTTTAATTTCTTTCTTATTCATGTTTTTTATCTAAAATTATAAGGCATGGTTTATTTATTTAAAACAAAGGGGCGCCAAGTGGCACCCCTTGTATGGGAAGGTTAGTAAGTGTTATTTTTTAGCGCTATTCTCTTTTACCTCGGTATTGCGTACATCATCTTTATTGTATGCCTTGATGATCTGCTTAACAAGCCTATGTCTTACCACATCTTCTTCATCCAGTTCGATATGTGCTATGCCTTCTATATTTTTCAAAATTTTTGTTGCCTTAAATAAACCGCTCGATTGGTTTTTAGGCAAATCAATCTGTGTAGGATCGCCGGTAATTATGGCTTTTGCATTTGGGCCAATACGGGTTAAAAACATTTTTATCTGCAGGTCGTTTGTATTTTGAGCTTCATCCAAAATAATAAATGCATTATCTAATGTTCGTCCACGCATGTAGGCAAGCGGGGCTATTTCTATAGTACGAGTGCTCATGTAATAACCCAGTTTATCGGCAGGTATCATATCATCTAATGCATCATATAATGGCCTTAAATAGGGATCAATTTTTTCTTTCAAATCGCCAGGTAAAAAACCTAAACTTTCGCCAGCTTCAACAGCAGGCCTTGTTAAAATTATTTTTTTAACAGTCTTATTTTTTAATGCTCTAACAGCTAACGCCACTGCAGTATATGTTTTACCGGTGCCTGCCGGGCCAATAGCAAACAGGATGTCATTCTTATCGCAGGCTTCTACCATTTTTTTCTGATTGGCTGTACGGGCTCTAACTGTTTTACCATTGGGGCCAAATACTAAAACATCGTTAGGGTTACGATCCATAAAATTATCAATCACCCGTTCATCATCACCACCCAGTATCTGTTCAAAATAATTGGCGCTCATGTGGCCATTTCTTTCTAGATACTGTAGAATAAGGTCAATTTTTTCCCTGGCGCCTTCAATTTGTTCAGGCGCTCCGCTTAATTTTATTTGAGTGCCTCTGCTGAGAATTTTTAAAAGGGGAAATTTCTTTTTGAGGATGTCTAATTTACCGTTGTTAACACCAAAAAATTCAATAGGGTTTACGGTTTCGAGATTAATGATCGTTTCTGTCAATGGATTTTAGTTTTGCCGCTGTTTCTGTCATAATACTATTAATAAAGTACGCATAGCAGCGGTTAGTTAACAATTAAAATTCAATTTGTATTACTAACTTATCTCTTTTCCAAATTTAATGAATTGATTTTAATAGATGATGCAATAACTTATCAACAGCATGTTAATTAAAATAAAAATGTCTATTTAATTTCATTGTATTTACTAAAAAAATATTTGCTAATATATTTGTTGTTATAATTTTTACGGGCTGATGGATGTAAACACATACTTGTTAATTAGGTAACGTTGTTATTAAAGTTTAAGCAGTAATTTTACAATATAATTTAAACTGATGGGCATACTTAATCAAATAGCTGAATATCTTTTTTTAAAAAAGAAAGACCCCAATGCACCACGAACAAAATGGATGAAGTATATGCATGGTATCAATAGGTTGTCTATTTTATTATTCCTGCTGGCTATGATAATACTGGCAATAAAATTATTGTCGTAACCTTATAAGATATGTATAAATACTTTCGGCTGCATTGGCCGATGCATGGCCACCCTGGCTCAACAGGTTTTTAAGTTCGGCATAATCCTGCTTTAATTGTTTTTGCTTATTTTCATCTGTTAGCAATAAGTTCAATTCATGTTTTAAGTTTTCAACGGTAAGTTCATCCTGTATTAATTCTTTTACTACTTCTTTATTCATGATAAGGTTTACCAGGCCAATAAACTTTATTTTAATAAGCCTTTTTGCTATTTGGTAAGAAAAAGTACTACCCTTATAACAAATTACTTCGGGTACGGCAAATAATGCAGTTTCTAAAGTGGCGGTACCGCTGGTTACAAGGGCGGCTTTTGATTGCACTAAAAGCTGGTAGGTTTTGTTTACTACAGCCGAAACATTATTGTATGGCGCTAATAACGTTGTATAAAAACTTTCATGTAGCCCCGGCGCTTTTGCTACCACAAACTGGTAAGCAGGAAAGTGTTTGGCAACTTGCAGCATGATGGGTAGTTTTTTTAAAATCTCTTGCTGCCTGCTGCCCGGTAAAAGTGCAATTAAATCCTGTTGATAATTTTTTATATCAGAAAAAGTATTTTCTTTTTCAAACGCTTCTACCACTTCTACCAATGGGTGGCCTACATACTCTACTTCGTAATTCCATTTTTTATAAAAATCTTTTTCAAAAGGAAGTATCACCAGCATTTTATCTACGCAATGCTTTATCAGTTTAACCCTGTTTTCTTTCCATGCCCATACCTGTGGAGAAATGTAATAAATGACTTTAATATTATTTTCTTTTGCCCATTTGGCAATGCGTAAATTAAAACCTGGGTAGTCAATAAGAATAATTGCTGTAGGTTTAAATTGTAAAATATCTGCTTTACATTTTTTAATGTTTTTTAAAATGGTTCGCAGGTTTTTTATCACTTCCAAAAAACCCATAAAAGCAAGGTCTTTATAATGCTTTACCAATATGGCGCCGGCAGCTTGCATTTTATCTCCACCCCAGCATCGAATTACTGCTGCTGTATCTCTTTTTTTTAATTCTTTAATCAGGTTGCTGCCATGTAGGTCTCCGCTGGCTTCGCCTGCTATAATATAGTAACGCATGGTTGCAAGTTAAATTTAAAGTTGATGATGGGAGAATTCTATTTATTGAATTAACTTAATTCACTTGCCCATTTATCCCTGTCATCGGGACTAAATTTCCAGGGGGCAAAGTTATTTTCAATATTGCTAAACATCACATTCCATTCCTGGGGAGCATTACTGTCTTCCATAATAAGTGAACGACGCAGTTCTATAATAATTTGTAACGGCGATATGGAAACCGGGCATTCCTGTACACAGGCATTGCAGGTAGTGCAGGCACGAAGTTCTTCAACAGTTATATGCGAAAAAAGATTTTTACCATCATCTTTAAACTCGCCATTGGCTCTGATGTTTTTTCCTACAGCTTCCAGCCGGTCACGGGTGTCCATCATTATTTTACGTGGGCTTAATAATTTAC
>DAOLYC010000054.1:0-10162 GCA_035425605.1 Ferruginibacter sp. | reverse complement strand
ACCCGAAAAAAGACTTAACCAGATTGTTTTTCTTTTTAACGGCTGGCTTACCAGCAGTTCTAAAAATTCGGAACTGTTATAAACATAAATTGCAGGAAACAATAAACTTACCAATGGCACTATAATTAAGATAATGTTCAGCAAACTCAATAAGCCTTTTGCCGAATTATCTTCCAGGTTAAAAACACTTATAGATATCAATAATAAAAATGCTGTATAAGCCAACACAATCTTATTGCGCAGGATATCTATGATTACATATTTGATTATTTTTTTCATTTTCTTATTGGGTCATTACTTTTGCAATAGCCCTGGATAATTTTTCTTCACCAGTATCTTCCCGTAGATCATTAATACTTTTATGAAACCAAAGTTTTCCTTCCTGCATATATATAACCTGTGTTATCAAATCATCCAGTTCGCTTAAGATATGTGAGGTAATTAAAACCAGTTTACCTTCGTTTTTTTCAGTAATAATTTTTTCTTTTAGTATTTCAGAAGCTACAGGGTCTAAGCCTGCTGTGGGTTCGTCCAAAATCAATACATCGGGGTTAAATAAAAATGCCAGGGCTGCACTTACTTTTTGGCGTGTGCCGCCCGATAATGTTCTCATACGTTTGCCTTTCATTTCATTAAGTCCAAATTTATTAATCAGTTCTTCATCTAATTTAAAATCTTTCTTCTCTCTAATATCTTTCATCATATCCAATATCTGGCCAATGGTCATATTTTCGGGATAGCGGCCAATTTGTGGCATATAACCTATGTTTTCCCGGTAATGCCAATCGTGTTTTATATTTTTTCCATTAAAAGTTATAAAGCCACTGTCGCAAACTACCATCCCTAAAATGCTTTTTATAAAAGTTGTTTTACCACAACCGTTGGGGCCAATCAACGCAATACATTCGCCTTTGGTGCAGTTAACACTAACATTATCAAGCACTTGAAGTTTACCAAATCTTTTAGATACATTACTTGCTATAATCATAATGCTAATGGTTTCATTAAAGGATGATCGTCTTTTAAATTCTCGGGAGTAAGCGATGGTAAAACTTTTTCTGTTTTATCCAGCAATGTTGCCATCAGGCTTCTAAACAATATCATGGCAGGCGGATTTCGTTCAATAATCATGGCATACATGCTTACCGGCCTAAAAGGTACATCACCCAATTTATCTTTATTCAAATCGTAACCCTCATATTTATCCCAATAATTATTGTTGAAATCGTTCAATACCAGGTTACCATTGGTTCCTACATCAAAGGTGTTACCTTTAAAATTATTATTGTGTACAGTAACATCCATACAACTTGCCTGTATCTGCATGGCCCATCCATTATCTTTAAACAGGTTTTTTTCCATGTGAATACGACTGGCGCCTTCCATAAATATTCCTGTTGTATTTTTTTCAAACACATTGTTATCAATATATCCATCGCTTATTTCTTTTAGTAATAATCCATAAGCGCCATCGCCCCAGTTTTCTTCAAAATAATTACGAATCATCTTTAACCCTTTGGAAAACATAACTGCTACACCGGCGCCATTATCTCTAAAAACATTGCAGATATAAGCATCATCATTTGAAAACATGAAATGTAACCCATACCTAAGATTATGTTTTGAAACATTGCGCCATATAATAGAATTTTTTACAAACTCAAAATAAATACCATCCCTGTGGCCAATAATGGAATTTCCTAAAATGCGCAGGCTGTCGCTCTTCCAGCAGTGTATGCCATTTCCGCTTTCCTGTTCAATCTTACTATAAGCCGTAAGGGTATTATTTTCTATTAAGCAGTTTATACCATATTGGATATAAATACCAAAGAAAGTTTTTTCTAAGATATTATTACGGATAACAACATCCCTGCTATTGTACACTTTTATGCCCGCATAATCCTCAATGCTTGATACACCGCAGTTAATAATGTTAAACCCTTCTACCAAAACTGCATCTGCCTTTATGGAAATAATTTCGTACTTATTGTCGCCATCTATTATTGGATGATCAATTCCTATCAATGCCACAGACTTGTTGATAATGATATTTTGTTCATGATAATGCCCTTTATTTACCAGAATCGTATCTCCGTTTGCAGAAAAAAGTAAAGCCTGTTGAATGGTTTTTACGTTTTGTGTTTTACCTACATGTATTGTTTTTGCAAAATTATTTTGTGTTAGAACAAGCAATAGCGATATGTAAATTAATTTCTTCAAGGCTTATACATGTCGTTCCAGGAAATATTGTTACCATTAAAACGTTTTTGAATTACTGCCAGGCTATCTTTATTATCGAAAGCTGCAATATTGCCGCCCATGGGACTTCTCAGCTCATCTGCATTTAAGAACAATGCCTTTTCAACATCAATTAGCTGGTGCGTTCCTGAATAGTTAGTGAAGTATATATTTTTTATGTCTTTAGATGCTACAACATTTGTTTTCAGGAAATTTAAAATACAATGAGCATCATCAAATTTATAAATCTTACCTTTTTTTGTAACCAGTTCGGATCCAAATCGAACATCGCTTATTGTCATCTTACAAAAATTACAATTATCAACTCCAATCTTAATGGGCTCTGGGCCTATATTACACGAACTCATCAATAACAGCAGGCTGATAGCTATTATTGGTTTTGAAAATAATTTTGCATCTCTTTTACTGCTACGCCAAACTACAATTGTTATATAAAGCAGTATTGCGCCAACTGCAATAAATATCCAGCCGCCAATATCCGGCATTGAATAAGCACCAAAATTGAGTAACTGTTTAAACCCTATCAAAGGAGGCTGATAAGCCATGCCCGGTACAATAATAGCTGCATCGGGACTTAAATTATGGCCATAATCATACTCCCAACGCCAAAAATCGTACATAGATAAGATTCCAAAACTTACAAAGAGAATTAACAGTGTGTAAAGCATTTTTTTTCTGGCAATTATTGCAGCTACAAAAAATAATAATACAAAGAAGCCTATGATATATGGTAATATGGTAAACTCAATAAAATCTTCTGTATGTAATGTTTTCATACCTATGTAATGGTTTAATCCATTAATAATATCCACATTACCGGCCAGTTTTCCAGGATAAATAAGCAGGCGTAAACCTTCGGGATATTGTGGCGCCACCAAGTCAATTCGCCAAAGCGGTACAAATAAAACGGCTATAAGTGCTAAACCACAAAAAGTTAATAATATCCTTACCCATGGTTTCAATTTATTTTCTTTCATTGTATTTAATTTAATCTTAGTAACTCAAAAATTTTGGTTTTGATAAGCATTAAACAGAATTGATAGTATTGAACATTAAGTTATTTTTTTTATTCAATAAAAAAGGGAACAGGTCTGTAATAGCAGCCTGTTCCCCAACAATTAAAACACTATTTGGTTTTTAGAGAATCAGTTGCTGATGCTTCAATTTTTCCTGTACCAAATTTTAATGGCACATTACTTCCGGCAGGAGAAACCCTTACATATCCCGACATTTCCTGGTGCAAAGCACTACAAAAATCGGTGCAGTAAAAAGGTGTTATTCCCACTCTGTCCGGAACCCACTTTAAAGTTTGTGTTTCGCCGGGCATTACCAGTAATTCGCCTGTTAAAGCACCTTTAATGGCAAACCCATGCGGTACATCCCAATCCTGCTCAAGGTTGGTTACATGAAAATAAACTTCATCGCCTATTTTAATACCTTCAATATTATCAGGTGTAAGGTGAGAGCGGATAGCAGTCATATAAACATCAACCCTGTTACCATTTCGTACCACTTTTGTTTCCTTTTCGCCATTACTCCTGTAAGGATTTTTATTTTCTTCCAGCTTAAAAAACTTAGTGGAGTTAGGTGTAATCAGGTCGGCAGCAATAATCTGTGCATAGTGCGGTTCGCCAATTGTAGGAAAATCTAAAATCAATTGCATCTTATCGCCACTTATATCATATAATTGTGCACTTTGCGAAAGCTCGGGGCCTGTTGGCAAAAACCTGTCTTTTGTAATCTTATTATAAGCTACCAGGTATTTTCCATAAGGTTTTTTTGTATCGCCACCGGCAACAGTTAAATGACCTACTGAATAATATGTTGGCGCTCTGTCAATAACTTTTAAATCTTTAATATTCCATTTAACCACTTCGGATGAAACGAACATAGAAGTATAAGCATTTCCTTTTTCATCAAACTCGGTATGTAAAGGGCCAAGGCCTGGTTTTTTTACTTCGCCATGCAACACAGATTCGTATTTCAAAATAGGAATACCTTCAAAATTGCCGATGTAATCTTTTGCAGCAATAGCTTTTATCATCTTATCAAAACTAAAAACCGGAATTAAGGCGGCTAATTTTCCGCTACCTACAATATATTCGCCGGTTGGGCTAACATCGCACCCATGTGGCGATTTAGGGCAAGGAAAGAAATAAGCAATATCCGGAAAATCTTTAACATCCATTACTGAAACTTCTGTTTTTATTACAGAGGTGGCTGAATGGGTATTTTCATCGTACACATTGTGTGCATATTTTACCGATTGTTTTCTTGCCTTACCAGCTTTAAAATATTCTTCGGCTTTTTTCCAGTTGATAGCCATAATAAAATCTTTGTCTTTTTGCGAAGCATTAACCTCAAGCAAAGTATAAGCCTGTTCTGTATTATAAGTAGAGAAGAAGAACCAACCGTTTGAAACACCTTTACCGGCACGGCTTAAATCGAAATTAAAACCAGGGCATTGCAACTGGAAGGAAATGTCCATAGCGCCATTATCTTTTTGTACGCTGATGAAACTGATGGTACCTTTAAAATTTTCTTTGTATGTGCTAATGGGAACATCACCATTCTTATCATCTGGAGGAATGCTAAACCTTGTACCGGCAACAACATACTCTGTATTTTCGGTTATAAATGGAGAAGAGTGGTTACCACCGCTGTTTGGTAATTCTAAAATTTCTGCTGTACGAAAAGTTTTCAAATCAATCCTGGCCACCCTTGGAGTGTTGTTAGCATTTCCAAAAATCCAGCGTCCGTCGTACATTCCATCGGTTTTAGATAATTGTACGTGGTGCAGATCGTCCCAGGGTACAAAGCCGTGCGAAGTATTTAGCATAGGTTTTGTTTCTTCGCTGTAGCCATATCCTTTTTCTGGATCAACAGAAAAAACTGGTATAACACGAAGTAACCTTCCTGACGGTAATCCGTAGGCGCTTAATTGTCCGCTAAATCCTCCGGAAACAAAATTATAATACGCATCGTATTTACCTGGAGCTACATAAGTTTTTGCAGCTGCATCTGAATTTACAGCCGAACCTGCATTTTTTGGCTTGCAGGCATTAAAGCCAATCAGTAAACTGAATGCAATAACAGTTACCGGCAATAGTTTATACTTCTTCATTTTGGTTGTTTTATTATAAGTGATTATTTTACACCATCGTTTTTTCGCATATATTCATAAAGTGATCTTGCATCTTCATCACTCAAATTTTGATTGGGCATACGCACCAGGCAAATTTCTAATTGAGCTTGTGCTTTAGGGTCTTTATCCAGCATTGCATCTGTATTAGTTGTAAAATTCATAATCCAATCTGCGGTATGGCGTTCTGTAACACCTAACCAACCCGGACCTACTAATTTCTCGCTGGTTAATTTGTGGCAACTGCTACATTTTACACCATACACTTTTTCACCGTTAGAGGCCATGGCTGCATCTAATTTTTCACCAATTTGTACATCCTTAAATTTTCCCTCACCTCTTTGGGGGTCGTATGGAGGATTACCAGAGGCATCTTTTGGAACTTCTGCAGTAACCGGATTATCAGATGCAGGTGTAGTATTATCTTTATTTTCAGAATTTCCACCACCGCAGGCTGCTATAAATGCACCTAAAAACAGAAGAATTGCAAACTTTTTCATGTTGATTAATTTTAAGTTTTAGTAATTATTTTACAAGATTACAGGCATACATCTCATTTTTTTATGCGCTGCGTCATAACTCTAATTTAATGTTTTTGTAACTGTAAAAGAACTTTTATTTTGTACCACAAAGGTATTTTTCAATAAAATAAACATATAGTAAAACCGTATGATTCTAATCATAAACAATTATGTCATTTATCATAAGATTGAAAAAACAGCAACCTTATTTTTGTTTTACTTAAGTATAATTTTTTATGATAGACCTGGATATTTTACTTGCCTGGGGAGGTGTGTTTAAAAAAATTGGCGCCGGAGAGATTATTTTCCAGGAAGGGCAAAATTCATCGCTTTACTATCAATTGGTGGAAGGAAAAGTAAGATGGGTAAATATAAATGAACAGGGAAAAGAATTTATACAAACATTAATTGAACCTGGAGAATGTTTTGGAGAATTTGCTTTATTTGATGATGAACCCTTTGCTGCAACTGCCATTGCCGACGAAGATTCAGTAATTATCCGCCTGCATAAAACCTCATTTTATGAAATATTAAAAGAAAATCCCGAACTGCATTTTGCATTTTCCAAACTACTTACCCAACGGCTGCGTTTTAAATTTCTAATCTTAAAAGAACTCGCCAATCATAACCCCGAAAACAGCATCAGTTCATTACTGAAATACTTTAAAGAGCATCAGAAAAACATTTGCACAAAATGCAATAAATTAAAACTTACCCGGCAACAAATTGCTGATATGACTGGTTTTAGGGTAGAAACCGTTATACGTACCATGAAAAACATGCAACAAAAAGGTGAATTGACTATTACTAAAGGCAAAGTTTACTGTTGAATATGATTAAGGTCATAGCTTTTTCAAAATCATATATTAGCTTTGCATTAAACAGAAAATATGGCGTCTCCGCTATTCCGCTGGCTTAAAATATCACTTATAAATTTATTGATAGTTGCAACACTTGGTGTAATACTCAGGTATAAAATATTATTTCCCCTTCCGTTTATTGATCAAAAACATTTATTGCACGGTCATTCTCATTTTGCTTTTGCCGGTTGGGTAACACAGGCGTTAATGACCTTAATGATAATATACCTGGCACAGCAAAGTAAAACCAATATCTATAAAAAATATAGGTGGTTATTAATGGCTAATTTATTTACTGCTTATGGTATGCTTATATCATTTCCAATACAAGGTTACGGTCTTTTTTCTATCATATTCTCTACAGCATCAATCATAGTTTCTTATTTCTTTGCATTTATTTATTGGAGAGACCTTAACAGGCTGCCCATACAAGCGCCTGCCCATGCATGGTTTAAAGCTGCCGTACTGTTTAATGCTTTTTCATCGCTTGGTGCATTTGCACTTACAATTATGATGATTGAGAAGATTATTCATCAAAACTGGTACCTGGCAGCTGAATATTTTTACTTGCATTTTCAATATAATGGTTGGTTCTTTTTTGGTTGCATGGGATTATTATATGCCTTACTTAACCGTTTTAATGTTTCAAAAGATTCGCTGAAAAGAATATTCTGGTTATTTGCTTTTGCATCGGTACCGGCATATTTCTTATCAACTTTATGGATGAAAATGCCTTTATGGGTTTATGTATTGGTTGTGCTTGCAGCTTTTGCACAGGTAATAGGTTTTATTTGGCTTATAAACCTGGTTAAATTTAAATGGAAAAGTATTAAAGAAACTTTTTCAATAACAGTAAAATGTATCATTGGGCTTTCCATGATGGCGCTTTCAATAAAATTATTGTTACAGTTAGGATCTACCATTCCATCACTTAGCGACCTGGCTTTTGGCTTTAGGCCAATTGTTATTGGTTATTTACATTTGGTATTGTTAGGTGTTATTACCCTGTTTTTAATAGGTTATATATTTTCTGAAATGCATTTTGGGCTTAATAAAGTAACTACACTAGGCTTATTTGTTTTTGCAGGAGCAGTTGTATTAAATGAAATTGTTTTGATGGTACAGGGTACGGCTGCCATGAGTTACCATATTATTCCTTTTGTAAATGAAATGCTTTTGTGCGCTGCATTACTTTTATTTACAGGTGCATTTTTAATGGCTTTTGCTAAAAGAGGTAATTCATAATTTTCTTTAATGATAAATGTATTTTTGTCTTCATTTTTTTATACCATCTTAAGCTATTTCTGCATCAATACCATTTCAGGTTAAACATCTAAATACAAACCATGACGAAAATCATGTAACCAAATGTTTGATTTGTGATTTAAGTTACAAAACAAAATGTTTTCAAATTTTAGTTTTGCCATATTCAATAAAAATTAAAAAAATAATTTTATGGCAAATCACGAAATAGAAACACAATGGATGGGTAAAATGCAATTTAATGCATTGATAAACGGGCATACAGTTGTAATGGATGCTCCTGAAAAATCGGGTGGAGAAGATGCTGCACCAATTCCAAAACCTTTTGTATTGGCTGCATTATCGGGATGTACCGGTATGGACATCGTAGCCTTGCTTCGCAAGAGTAATAATCCTGTTGATGACCTCAACATGATAGTTACCGGAGAACTCAGCAAGCAAGCGCCTATTCAATATGTATCCATTCATATTCGTTACGATTTTAAAGGAGATGAAAAATTAAAAGAAGCCGCATTGAACGCAGTTACCGATTCGCAGGAAAAATATTGTGGTGTTAGCAGTATGCTTAAAAAAGCTATTCCGGTAACCTGGGAAGTGATATTTAATGGTAATCTGCTATTCAGCAATAAAACAACTAAGCAAATTGCAGTAGTATAAATTTTACATGTAAAATCTCATAACTTGCAATTATCATAAAGTGCTAAAAAAATAAACTGCTATATGCAACTCTGGAAAAATATAATCAGCCGGCCATCTTAATTACTATTTCCTTATAACCTAAGCTGAATTTATTTTTTACTTTATTTTTTTACTAATTATGAATACTATAATTGAACCATTCCGGATTAAATCCGTAGAGCCGATATATTTTAATACCAAAGAAGAAAGAAAATACATTTTAGAAAAAGCATTTTACAATCTTTTTCATATCCATTCCAAAGATGTTTTAATAGACTTACTTACCGATAGTGGAACCAGTGCCATGAGTAGTAATCAGTGGGCAGGCATTATGCAAGGCGATGAATCATATGCCGGAAGCCCCAGTTTTTTTAAATTCGAAAAAACCGTACAGGAAATAACAGGTATGCCTTTAGTGATACCTACTCACCAGGGAAGAGCTGCAGAAAAAATTTTATTTAGCATACTGGGAGGTAAAGGAAAATATTTTGTTAGTAACACTTTATTTGATACAACCCGTGCTAATATTGAGTTTACCGGAGCCCAAGGTATAGACCTGCTTTGTGCCGAAGGCAAACTTCCAAGTGTTCCTGCAGCATTTAAAGGCAATATGGATATAGAAGCATTTAAGAACTTTATTGCTGAAAAGGGAGCGGCTAATATACCGCTTTGTATAATTACAGTTACAAATAATTCTGGTGGCGGACAACCTGTAAGCATACAAAATATAAAAAAAGTAAAAGAAATCTGCATAGAAAACAATATCCCATTTTTTATTGACGCCTGTCGTTTTGCAGAAAACTGCTGGTTTATAAAACAACGAGAAAAAGGGTATGCAGATAAATCTGTGAAAGAAATAGCTTGGGAACTTTTTTCGTACGCCGATGGTTGTACGATGAGTGCTAAAAAAGATGCCTTTGCTAATATCGGAGGTTTTTTAGCTATGAATGATGAAACACTGGCCATGCAATGCCGTAACTTATTAATCATAACAGAAGGTTTTCCAACTTACGGAGGCCTTGCCGGCAGAGACCTTGAAGCGATTGCAATTGGTTTGCAAGAAGTACTTGATGAAAATTATTTGCAATATCGTATACGTAGTATTGAATACCTTACCAACAAATTAATTGAAGAAGGCGTGCCGGTTATGCAACCGGCAGGAGGACATGCAGTGTACCTGGATGCTAAAGAAATGTTACCAAATATTGCAGCATCACAATATCCTGCACAAGCCTTAGCCGGTGCATTATATACCGAAGGTGGAATACGTTCGGTAGAAATAGGTTCTTTAATGTTTGGTAAATATGATGAACATAAAAAATTAATTCCTGCACAAATGGAATTGGTAAGGTTAGCCATACCCCGGCGTGTTTATACGCAAAGCCATATTGACTATGTAGCAGAAGTAATCATTGAAGTGTATAAAAACAGGAAACAAA